>DATHUU010000198.1:0-8385 GCA_035461925.1 Ilumatobacter sp. | reverse complement strand
GGGTACACGACCTCGTCGCCCGGATCGACGTAGCTCAGGCAGAGTTGCTGGAGCAGGCCGACAGTGCCGTTGCCGACCGTCACCTGCTCGACGTCGACACCGTGCTTCGCGGCGAGCGCCTCCCGGACCGCAGTGGCGCGGTGATCGGCGTAGCGGTTTGCGCCCCGCGCCGCCTCCGTGATCGCGGCGACGATGGCGTCGTGAGGCGGTGCGGGGTTCTCGTTCGATGCCAGCTTGATCGCATTGGTGATCCCGTGCTCGGCCTCGGCCTGCTTGGTCCCCTTGCCGGGTCGATAGGCGGGGAGGTCCGCGACGACGCTGCGAGGACGTCCGATCGTTGTCACGACATCGACGGTAGCGGCGCCCGGCGCCACCATCTCGCATCGTGTCACGTGCCGGCGAGCGCCGCCTCCAGCACCGCCTGATCGGGGTGTGACGGCGGGACCACATCGGGCAGGGCCACGAGCAGGTCGAAGGCGGCATCGACGTGGTCGCCGTCGATCACCGGGGTGTGGCACCCGACGACCACCGCAGCATCGCTGGTGCGGACGCGCTGCACGTCAGCGGCGAAGCGGTCGCGTTCGACCGACGAGAGCCACGGGCAGAGCGCGTGATGCTGGAAGACGGCCATCCCCTCCGACGCGAACGGGAGACCGCCGTCACGCTGTTGCTCGTCCGCGGGATGACCGCGAAGGAGATCGCCGCGGACCTCGGGATCTCGCAGCACACCGTGCGCGACCACACCAAGGCCGTGTTCGAGAAAGCCGAGGTCGACTCGCGCGGCGAGCTGGTGGCAAAGCTGTTCGCGGCGCACGTGCTCGAGTCGTTCCACGGCACCGTCGCTCCCCATCGCTGATCGGACACTCTGGCCTCGGACGGCACCGCACCGGGATCGCGAACGCTCGGGTCCGGTACCGATCGGGCTCGCGGGGTACCGTGCGGTCGTCGGGTTCGAGATTCAGACGAAGGATGCAGCGATGAAGACAGCCATCACCGAGATGTTCGGCATCGACGGACCGATCGTGGCGTTCACGCACTGCCGCGACGTCGTCGTCGCGGTGTCGAAGGCCGGGGGGCTCGGCGTGCTGGGCGCCGCCGGGCACAGCGACGAGCAGTTCGAGATCGATCTCGACTGGATCGAGGACGAGCTCGGCGATCTGCCGTACGGCGTCGACCTGATCGTCCCGGCGAAGTACGCGGGCTCCGACCAGGGCGGTCTGACGATCAAGGACCTGGTCGCCACGATCCCTCAGGAGCACAGGGACTTCGTCGACGACATCCTGCGTCGGTACGACGTTCCCCCGTTGCCGGACGATGCTGGCGCGGGTGGCCTCGTCGGAGCCGGCGATCGAGCGGCCCCCTTCTCAGCGAGCCGAGCCGACAGCCAGATCGAGATCGCATTGTCGCGGCGAGCATCACTGATGGTCAATGCGCTCGGCCCCCCGCCGCAGCACATGATCGACCGGGTCCGCGAGGAGGGCCGCAAGGTCGGGGCGCTCGCCGGCACCGCCACGCACGCGCAGCGGCACGTGAACGCCGGGGTCGACGTGATCATCGCGCAGGGCTCCGAAGCGGGCGGCCACACCGGCGAGATCGGCACGATGGTGCTCATCCCCGAGATCGTCGACGCCGTCGGCGACGTCCCCGTGCTCGGCGCAGGCGGCATCGGCCGCGGTCGCCAGATGGCGGCGGCGATGGCGCTCGGCGCGCAGGGCGTGTGGTGCGGTTCGGTCTGGCTGACGACCGAGGAGGCCGAGACCCACCCTGCGGTGAAGGAGAAGTTCCTGAAGGCCACCTCGGCCGACACGATCCGCTCGCGGTCGCGGACGGGCAAGCCCGCCCGTCAGCTGAAGTCGGCGTGGACGGACGAGTGGGAGCGTCCCGACACCCCCGACCCGCTCGGCATGCCCGCCCAGCCGATCCTCGTCGACCAGGCGATCCGGCGCATCGACCGCGTCGCTCACCAGCAGGGAACGGGAGCGAACCAGCTCGCCAACTACTTCGTCGGCCAGATCGTCGGCAACATGAACGAGTCGAAGTCGGCCACCCGGGTCGTCTACGACATGATCGAGGAGTTCATCGAGGCGGTCGAGCGCCTCAACACCCAGATGAACGGCTGAACGGTCGGCCCACTCCACTCTGCGGAAGCGATCATGCCCACCCTCGTCGGTTTCGCTTCCACGAAGCGGAGCCCTGAACTCTGCGGAAGCGATAGCGCCCGAGGAGGACATGATCGCTTCCACAACGTCCAGTCGGTGGCTCCGGAAGGGCGCGTCAAGGCTGCAACGAGCGGGTGACGAGATCGAGGAGCTCGTCGGTCGCCGCGGCGAGCTCGATCCCGGAGTCGGCGAGCACGTCGGGCTGATTGAACAGCTGCGCCCCACCCGCGAGCATGCCCGCGACGATGCGCGGCGTCACCGGCCGGAACTCCCCGGCGGCGATCCCGCGTTCGACGAGCTCCTCGACGACCGCCATGACGTAGCCGTAGTGCCGATCGAAGAGCCTCCTGGCGGCCGGGTCGTCCGCCAGGTCCTCCCCGAACACCTGACTGATCCGCTGGAGCTCGAGCCCACCCAGGAAGTACGAGCGGATCTGCGTCGCGAACGAGGTCGCCTCGTCGATCGACTCGAGTGCGGCCCGACCGACCCGATGGAGGAAGCGGTCGAACACGATGAGCACGAGCTCGTCCTTCGAGGGCGCGACCTCGTAGAGCGTGCGTCGCGAGCAACCCACGTGCGCCGCGAGCTCACGGACGCTGAACCCGGAGAACCCCTCGCGGAGGAACAGCGACTCGAGCTCGTCGAGCACCTCCCGGTGGCGGGGGCCGAGGCGCCGCTCGGCGCGCTGGGAGAGCAGCGGACGAGGTCGACGCATGGCGGCGACGGCGGACGGTACCGACATGTACGGAACAGTACCCGGCGGTCCACGACCGTCTGCGGGCGTCAATCCGGCAGCTTCGGCACCTCGAAGCCGGGATGTCGGCCGATCAGCGACGCCCTGGTCAGCACGCCGCTGCCGAATCGCTGTCGGAGCTCGTCGACGGCCGAGTCGAGACTGAACGTGTCCTTGCGCCCGAACGGCACGATCAACTGCTCGGCGGTGCGGTCGACGTCGGTCAGGTCACCGAGCGAGAGTCCGATGAGCGTGAGCCCGCGCTCGTCGATCGTCGCCGCCATGCTCCGCAAGATCGCGATCGCGACGTCGCTGATGGGTTCGGTGGCCGACGTCGGGTGCGCGAGCGAACGGGACCGGGTGGCTCGCGAGTAGTCGCCGAACCGGAGGCGCACCGTCACGGTTCGACCCAGTCGGCGGGCCGCGCGCACCCGCCTCGTGACGCGGTCGACGATCCCGAGCAGCAGCGTCTCTCGCGTCGCTGCCGACGGATGACTCCGGCCCAGCGCATGCTGCGACCCGATCGAGCGTCGCCGGCGCCCCGTCTCGACCGGTCGGGGGTCGCGGAGGTGGGCGAGCGCGTGGAGATGCCGGCCCGACGCGGCGCCGAGCATACCCACCAGGTGCTGCTCGGCGAGGGCCGCGACCTCCGCGACGGTTCGGATCCCGCGTTCGTGCAGCTTGCGCTCGGTGATCGGTCCGACACCCCAGAGCCGGCCGACCGGCAGCGGGTGGAGGAACTCGCGCTCGCGTTCGGGGTCGACGACGAGCAGCCCGTCGGGCTTGGCGACGCCGCTCGCCACCTTCGCGAGGAACTTGGTCCGGGCGACGCCGACCGTGATCGCCAGGCCGACCTCGTCGAGCACCCGTTCCCGCAACCGTGCCGCGATCTCTGCCGGGCAGCCGCTGACGCGTCCGAGGCCGCCGACGTCGAGGAACGCCTCGTCGATCGACAACCCCTCGACGAGCGGCGTGGTGTCGTGGAAGATCGCGAACACCGCGCGGCTCGCCTCGGTGTAGGCCTCGAAGCGGGGCGGGACGACGATCGCGTCGGGACAGCAACGGCGGGCGCGGTGCTCGGCCATCGGCGTGTACACGCCTCGTCGCTTCGCCTCGTAGCTGGCGGCCAACACGATCCCGCCGCCGACGATCACGGGGCGACCGCGTAGCCGCGGATCGTCGCGCTGCTCGACCGACGCGTAGAACGCATCGAGATCGGCGTGCAGGATCGACGCACTGGTCATCGAACACATGTTCGCAGGCGGTGGGCGCGGTGTCCAGGGGTCATACTGGGCGCCCGTGGCTGCCCCGACCGAGACCGATGCCGAGCTCGCCGTCCGGCTGGCGCGCGAGGCCGGGCATCTCCTGGTCGATCTCCGAGAGCAGCTGTGGAGCGACGGCGCCCACTATTGGGAGGTGATGGACGAAGGCGACGCGGTCAGCCATCGCTTCATCGCCGAGGAGCTCCTCCGCCACCGACCCGACGATGCCGTGCTCGACGAGGAGGGCCTCGAGGACCCGCGCCGATTCGTGAGCGACCGGGTGTGGATCATCGACCCGCTGGACGGGACGCGCGAGTTCGGCGAACCGGGTCGTCACGACTGGGCGGTCCACATCGCGCTCTGGGATCGTGATCACTTCGAGGCCGGCGCGGTGTCGCTGCCGGCGGTCGACCTCGTCCTGGCCACCGATCCGCCGCCCTCCCTCCCCCGCCCGCACCGGCCACGACCCCGGATCATCACGTCACGCAGCAGGACGCCGTACGCCGCGGTGCTCGTGGCGAATGCGCTCGGGTGCGACGCGGTCCGGCTGGGATCGGCCGGCGCCAAGGCGATGGCGGTCGTGCTCGGTGAGGCCGACGTGTACGTGCACGACGGCGGCATGTACCAGTGGGACTCCGCGGCACCGGCCGCGGTGGCGCTCGCCGCCGGCCTGCACGTCAGTCGGATCGACGGTTCACCGATCGTCTACAACCAGCGCGACCCCTGGCTCCCCGACGTGCTGATCTGTCGACAGGAGATCGCCGACGACGTGCTGCGAGCGCTCTGGGGCGACACGCTCCCCGTGAAAGACCAGTAGGAGGGACGGATGCAGACGAAGACGATCCGGCACGAGATCGACGGGCACATGGCCACCGTGTTCCTCGACCGTCCGCACCGGCACAACGCCTGGACCGGCCGCATGCACACCGAGTTCCGTCAGGTGATGCGCGACCTCGAGCTCGACGCCGGCGTCCGGGTCGTCGTCGTGACCGGGACGCCGCCGGCGTTCTGCGTGGGTGGGGACAGCGACGCGCTCGCACAGCACGCCGAGCACGGCCGGTACGACACCGGTCTCCCAGCCGAGCCCGCCGAGCCAGGTGTCAACCGGCGGCCCGAGTACGACGACGACTTCGCGTGGATGTACGCATACCGCACTCCCATCGTCGCGGCGGTCAACGGTGCGGCGGCCGGGGTCGGGCTGGCGCTGGCGCTCTTCTGCGACCTCAGGTTCGGGGCCGCGCCCGCCAAGCTCACCACTGCGGCTCCGAAGCTCGGGCTGCCGGCCGAGTACGGCATGAGCTGGGTCCTCCCCCGCCTGGTCGGCATCACCCGCGCCGCCGACCTGCTGCTGTCCGGACGCGTCGTCACGGTCGCCGAGACCGCCGACTGGGGTCTGTGGAACGGCGTCGAGGTCGATGGTGCAGCGACACTGGCCGCCGCCTGCTCGTACGCGCGCTTGCTCGCGACCTCGGTCGGGCCGAACGCGGTCAGCGTGACGAAGCAGCAGCTGTACGCCGACCTCCACCGCCACGATGCCGCCGCCTCGGTGCGCGAGTCCAAGCAGCTGCTCGACCGAGCCATGGGGACCGCCGAGTACCGGGAGGGGATCGCCGCGCTGCGCGAGAAGCGGGCACCGGACTTCGGCTGATGCTGCCCGCGCTGCGCCGGCCGAGGCGCCGCGACCCAGCCGGTCCCGTAGACTGCGACGATGTCGGCGACGAGGGGGACGTCCGGACTCGCGATCGGAGCGGTGGCATCGGCGGCAGCCGCGGTGTTGCACGCTGCGGCATCGGGCATCCACGCCGACCACGTCGGACTGGCGCGGATCTTCATCGCGCTCGCGGTCGCGCAGCTCGGTGCTGCGGTCCTCGCGTTCGTCCGCAGCGACCGATGGGCCAGCGGTTCGCTGCTCGCGGTCAATGCCGCAGCGCTCGGCGGATGGCTCGTCACGCGGCTCGTCGGCATCTCGTGGGTAGGTGGTCTCGAGGTCGCCGAGCGACCGCAGGTGGCCGACACGATCGCCGCGCTCCTGGCCGCGGTCGCCGTGGCGGCTGCCGGCTCGTACGCCGTCGGGCGCTCGGCCACGCTGCCGGGGCGCGCGCTGTCCAACTCGATCATCCTCGCCGGCGTGCTGTTGGTGCCCGGCCTCGCCGACGCCACGACCCACGAGCACGCCGACGATGACCACGAGCACGCCGACGGTGACCACGCGCACGACGGCACCGTGCACGCGGCGGCCGGCGGCGACGAGCCGGCCGCTCCCTCGGCCGAGCACGCCCACGACGTGGGCGAAGCGGCAGCACTGACCAGCGGCCACGACGCAGACGAGCGTGTCGATGGTCACGACCATTCGGGCGACGACACGATCGTCCCGATCGACCCGATCGACCCGGCGACGGCCTGGCCGCGCCCGTGGGATCCGACCGGTCCGATCGATTTCGCAGGCGTCGAGGGGGTGAGCGCAGAGCAGCAGGCGCGGGCCGAGCAGCTCGTGCGCGACACCCTCCGCGACCTGCCGGCCTTCGCCGACGTCACCAGCCTCGCCCTACTCGGCTACCACTCGATCGGCGACGCCTCGACCGGGTTCGAGCACTACATCAACCTCGCGCTCTTCGACGACGGCAAAGAGCTCGATCCGACGGCTCCGGAATCGCTCGTCTATCGCGTCGACGGCGACGACCGCGAGCTCGTCTCCGCGATGTTCATCATCGCCCGTACCGAGGTGAACGATCCGAAGCTCACCGACTTCGCGGGACCGCTGATGCAGTGGCACGTCCACGACGACCTGTGCTGGGGCCTCGACGACGCCGGCAAGCCCATCGTCAGGGGTGTGCTCGCCGAGCCCGGCGACACCTGCCCCGCCGGGTCCGTCAACACCGGTGGCGACAACCCGATGGTCCATGTCTGGATCGCGCCGCACGAGTGCGGCCCGTTCGCGGCGCTGGAGGGGCACGGCGCCGGCCAGACCAGCGTCGGCGGGGGCGCCCGGATGGACCTGTGCGCCCACGAGCACGGCGACACACACGACGACACGCACGACATCTCGGACGACGATTCGCCGACGGCGACACCGTACGACCCGTCGCTCCCGATCGACCTCGGGGGCGATCCGGATGTCAGCGCGCAGCAGCAGGCCTTCGCGGAGAACCTCGTCGCCGTCACGCTCCGGTACCTCCCGCAGTGGGCCGACCTCGAGGTGGTCGAGGCAGCCGGGTTCCGATCGATCGGCGACGCAGCGACCGGTCACGAGCACTACATCCAGTGGGACTGGATCGACGACGACGTCTGGCTCGATCCCAACTACCCGGAGAGCCTCGTGTTCGAGCCGCAGCCGGACGGCACCAAGCGGCTCGTCTCGGCGATGTACATGCTGCCGAGCGCGACATCACTCGACGAGGTGCCCGAGTGGGGCGGCGATCTGATGCAGTGGCACGTCCACGGCGACCTGTGCTTCACCGACGATCCGGACGCTCCCCAGGTCGCCGGCATCAAGCCGCTGGGAACCACCTGCCAGCCACCCCTGGTCGACGGCACGTCGGCCCCGATGATCCACGTCTGGATCCGGCCACACGAGTGCGGCCCGTTCGCTGCGCTCGACGGCATCGCCGGCGGCCAGGTGCCCGAGGGTGAAGCGGTCCTGTGCGGCGAGGCCCACGGCTCCCACTGAGCGTGACGAGTTGTGCCAGGCACAACTCGTGACGTCACTCCAGGATGGTCACCATCCCGGAGTTGCCGTCGACGCGCACGAGCGCGCCGTCGGCGATCCGGCGGGTCGCATCGGTCGCCGACACGACGCACGGGATGCCGAGCTCCCGGCTGACGATGATCGCGTGGCTGAGCGCCGCGCCGACGTCGACGACCACACCGGCGGCGGGGACGAACAACGGGGTCCACGACGGGTCGGTGCTCGGGGCGACCAGCACGTCTCCCGGTTCGAGCGCCATCGGGTCACTCGGATCGAGGATGACGCGAGCCCGGCCTTCCGACACTCCGGGGCAGCCGGGGAAGCCCTGGATCGACTCGCCACCTTGCAGCTGGTGGACCGTCACATCGCCCCGTCTCGGCCACGTCGACGGGTCGGGCGGTGCGCCGTCGAACACGAACGCCGGCGTGCGATCGGCGAGGTCGTGGTGAACCGCTCGACGCTCACGAATTCGGCTGGTGAGCACGCCCGGGTTCGGGCCCAACAGATCGTCGATCTCGTCGTAGAGCACGAACCCGAAGTCCTCGA
>DATHUU010000197.1:0-13632 GCA_035461925.1 Ilumatobacter sp. | reverse complement strand
GAGCGCACGAGCGTGCTGTGGCCCGCCGTCGGCTCGACGACCACGGCGGCCGAGCTCGACGACCACGCCTCGATCCGATCGAAGCCGCCCGCGACCGTCAGCGGGCGCGAGAACAAGTTGGCCTTCGTCACGAGCCTGACGAAGGCCAAGATCGCGATACACGAGAACCCGACGATCGCCTCCCCGGAGAGTGACCGATCGAGCCACGCACGTGCCTCGTGGTGACGTTCGCTCTGCTCGTTGACCGCGTAGATCAGGACGTTCGCGTCGACGATGTTCACGAGCCAGCCCGCAGTCGGCCGACCAGCGCGTCGTCCTCGAGCTCCGCGGCGATCTGGAGTGCCCGATCGAGGTTCACCGTCGGTGCACCCATCGCCGCGGTCTCGGTCCGGAACTCGGTGGTCGGTCGCCCGGCTGCGCCGTCACGGATCGCATCGTTGAGCGCCTGCTTGAACGAGACCTTCTCCTGTCACGCGACCCGCCGGACGGCGTGGGGGTCCGTGGTCTCGGTGGGCGTGACGGTCGTGCCACATGCTTCCCAGAGCTCGGTGCGGAGGCGGTCGGCCCGCGGGGGCACGAGCCGATTCGCGACGACGACGCCCTCGATCATGTCGGCGAGCACGGCCGGCCACGGTCGCCCGCGGACGCGCACCGACACGATCGCGCCGTCGCGGCGGCGTCGTATCGTCCGGTCGACGCCGACGAGCCGGGGCGGGCACCGGAAGCTCGGACCGACCAATCCCCGCCGACGCGCCTCGCTCGTGAGCGTGCGGGCAGCGGCGGCGAAGTCGGCGGTCGAGGACATACCCCCATCATGATCGGGGGCTGTCACAGGGTTCCCGTAGTGTCGAGCAACGTGGAGCTGTCGCCGTTGCAGAACAAGACGCTCGGGCTGCTCCGACGCAGTTCCGACGCCGTGGTCTTCGACGAGGCGTTCATCGCGTCGCTCCGCAACGACGTGGAGGAGGCGTTCGCCGAGTTTCACGAGCGGCTCGGTGACGAGACGGTCTTCATGAGCAAGCACCGGGTGAGCAGCGTGCTCGGGTGCGAGGTGCAACACCTGTTGGAGGACGGCTTCTCGTGGTCGCCGGCGATCGCCGGTGGCCAGGTGGCCCACCGTGCCGTGCAGTTGATGGTGAATTGGCGGGGCGACCCGGTGCCCGCCGACGTCGTCGAGGAGGCGATCGCCCGCTTGGCGGGCGAGGACACCGGCCTCGGCGAGTGGATCGCCGGATTGAGCGAGGCCGACCTCGCCGACCTGCGAGGGTTCGCGATCGACAAGCTGATCAAGTTCCAGGAGTGCTTCCCGCCTCTCGATCGCCGGGCGGCACCGACGGTGGAGTCGAGCGTGCGCTGGCCGGTCGACGGGCCGATCGTGTTGTCGGGCAAGGTCGATCTCACCCTCGGCCGACCGGCGGGGGCCGAAAGCCGGAAGGTCATCATCGACCTGAAGACCGGGTGGGTGTCCCCGAAGCACCGGGAGGATCTCAGGTTCTACGCCCTGGTCGAGACGCTGCGGACGCAGGTACCGCCCCGCAAGCTCGCGTCGTTCTACCTCGATGCCGGGGAGCCGGTGGTGGAGGACGTCACCGAAGGGCTCCTGCGAACCGCGGCGCGTCGCACCCTCGACGCGGTGAACGCCGAGATCGAACTGCGCGTCGAAGGACGCGCTGCGGTCAAGCGACCAGGTGTGACGTGCCGGTGGTGCCCCCTCGCACACGACTGCGGCGAGGGCCAGCGGTACCTCACAGAACGCGCCGACGCCGACTGAGTCGAACCGGCGTCACGTTCTCACGGCGTCATCAGGGCGACCGCGGTGCCGAGGCCGACGTCACGTCGGACCGTCGAGATGTGGCGACCGGGTTGGACGGCTGGCTTGGGGAGTGACATCACGCCCGGGCCGAGCCGGTCGGCGAGCTCGAACAGGTCGGCCACGTTGATGACGACGCCCATCATGGTGGTCTCGGCGACACGATCGGATTCGACGACTTCGACGATGCAGCCACGGCCTCCACCGCCGGGTGGGTCGGCGAACCGGTGGAACGCCTGGCGGACCGCGCCGGCCTCGCGGAGGCGCCGGCGCTCGAGCCCGAAGGTGTCGTGGACGGCCTGCGACGTCCGCTCGAGCGAGTTGGTCAGCAGCACGACATGATCGAGCTCGAACGCCCCGGAGGAGTGCGCGACTGCCGGCACGATGGCGTGCGAGCCCGTCCTGAGCTCACGTGATGACGGAACCGGGTCGTTCGTCTCGGCGACGAAGATGCCGTCGCAGCCGAGCAGCAGGGCACCGTTGGCGAACGGGATCGCGCCGTCGACGACGGTGCAGCCGATCGCCTCCCACGCAGCGGGCGCGTCGGGCACCCCGATCCCGGCCAGACGGGCCGTCACGGCTCGAGGCCCAGCTGCCAGGTGAAGAACGCGAGGACGTCGGCCTGCTCGGCGGCGCGCTTGCCGACCGGCTTGCCGACGCCGTGTCCGGCACGACCCTCCTGATGGAGCAGGATCGGACGATCGTCCTGGTCCGCAGCCGCGTGCTGCAGGAGCGCTGCCATCTTGCGGGCGTGGAGCGGATCGACCCGCGTGTCACCCTCGGCCGTGGTGAGCAGCACCGCCGGATACCGCTGACCCTCCACGACGTGGTGATACGGCGAGTAGCCCCAGAGCCACTCGAATTCCTCGGGCACGGCCGGGTCGCCGTACTCGTCGGTCCAGAGCCGGGCGATCAGGAACTCGGGGAATCGAACCATGTCGAGGAGCGGGACCGCGCACCACACCGCTCGACAGAGGTCGGGCCGTTGGGTGAGGGCGGCGCCGACGAGGAGCCCGCCGTTGGAACCACCGGCGATGGCGAGCCGGTCGCGGCTGGTCATTCCCTGGTCGACCAGCCAGTCGGCGGCGGCATGGAAGTCGTCGAACACGTTCTGCTTGTTCTCCCGCCGGCCGGCATGGTGCCAGTCCTCGCCGTGCTCGGCACCACCGCGGAGTCCTGCGATCGCGAACAAACCTCCCGCCTCGCACCAGGCGGCGATCGTCGGTGACCACACCGGTGTCTCGGGAATCGCGAAGCCGCCATAGCCATTGAGGATCGTGGCGGTGGCGGGATCGGGCACGACGTCGTCGCGGTGCACGAGGAACAGCCCGATCATCGTGCCGTCGGCCGACGGGTACTCGACCTGGGTCACGGCGAGTGCCGGCTGCTCGCCGTGATCGATCGGGAACCAGCGGTGAACGCCGCGACCTGCGGCCTCCCGATCGTCACCGTCGAGACGAACGAGCGCGGTGGGCTGGTCGAACCCGGTCACGAGGGCGAGCGCAGTGCCGCTGGTGCGGTCGGTGGTGATGCCGGCGACGGCGACGACCCCCAGACCGGTGACGATGGTGGGCTCCTCGGCTCCGCCTGGCCACCACTCGATGCGGTCGACACCACCACGGGTGGCCACGAGATAGTGGCCGCCCGGAACGACGCGGGGCACGCCGACGACGACGTCGCGCTCGAGGACGACGGTGGTCCACGCGGACGGGTCGGCAGGTGGGTCGGAGGCGTCGATCCGCACGATCCGACCACGGGACGCGTCGAGGGTCGTCATGCCGAGCAGGGTGGTCTCGTCCTCGAAGACGAAGCCGCTGATCGCTTCGACACCCTCGACGAGGGTGTGCCACTCCCCCGCCGCCCGATCGAGCAGGTGGACGTCGTAGCGACCCCAGCCGACCATGACGTCGACCAGGAGGAAACGACCGCCGGGCGATGCCTCGAGCGATGGCCACGCCTGCGGCGTGGGGTGCTCTGCCCAGACGACCGGGTCGTCGCTCCATTCGTCGCCCAGCGTGTGGTGGTGAACGGTGCGGTGGTACTCGTCGCCTTCCGGGTAGCGGGTGTAGTGGAACCCGGTCGCGTCGGCGTCCCAGGCGACGCTGCATGCCCGGCAGTTGGGGATCTCGTCGGGGAGATGCGTGCCGTCGGCGGTGCGGGCGACGCGCAACACGGAGTTCTCGGTGCCGCCCTCGCTCGCGCCGTACGCGACGAGCGTGCCGTCGAGGGAGGCGAAGAACCAGTCGACGGCGGCCGCGGCGTCGTCGGTCGCGGCTGCCGGGTCGGCCAGGACGACCGGGGCGACGGCGGGATCGTCGAGGCGTCGGACCGTGAGCCGGGCCTGCTGCGCGCCGCGCTCGCGTTCGAGGAGGACGACGCGCTCCCCTCGGACCTGCGCACCGAGGACGATCGGCTGACCCATCAGCTCCACCAGGCGATCGAGCCAGGTCGCGCGGGCCGCGATCGCGTCGAGCACCGCCCTGGTCCGCACGTTCTGGGCGGCGACCCACTCGCGCACGTCGGGTGCGTCACCGTCCTCGAGCCAGCGGTACGGGTCGGGGACCGCCGTGCCGTGATAGTCGTCGACGACGCCGTCACGGCGCGTGGTGGTCATGCGTCGCAACGGTAGCCGTGCCGAGACAGCACGAAGCCGCCGGCCGGTGCCGGCGGCTTCGTCAGGTTCTTCGGGATCGTGGCGGCGTCGGCTCAGCGACCCATGTTGGGGCGCTTGCCGTGGTTCGCCTTGCTGCGACGCAGGCGCGCCTTGCGCTTCTTGGTCTTCTTCGACATAGGGAGGACACGCTATCGGCGGCCGGTCCGGATCAGAACCGGATCGCAGGCTCGCCGTTCCGGTCACGGAACCGTCGGATGGTCGCGCTCTTCGGTCACGCTGCGGTCCAGGCGAGGAGGTCGTCGACGGGCATCGTGTTGACGATGCGGTCGATTGGAACCTCGCGCTCGGCGGCGCGGTTGCAGCCGTGGGGTTGCCATTCGAGTTGGCCGGTGGCGTGGGCATCGGAGTCGATCGAGAACCAACAGCCGTACGCGACCGCCAGGTCGATCAGCTCCCGCGGTGGGTCGAGCCGTTCCGGACGGCAGTTGATCTCGACCGCGGTGCCGAATTGGGCGCAGGCGGCGAACACGTAGTCCGCGTCGAACTGCGACTCGGGCCGCTTGCCGATCATCCGGCCGGTGCAGTGGCCGAGGATGTCGACATGGGGACTGGCGACGGCCATGACCATCCGCTCGGTCATCCGAGGGCGTTCCATCCGCAGCTTGGAGTGGACGCTGGCGACGACGACGTCGAGCCGGGCGAGCCACTCGTCGGCGAGGTCGAGTGAGCCGTCCTCGAGGATGTCGACCTCCATGCCGGTCAGGATCCTGAAGTCGTGGCCGGCGCCCGCAAGGCCGGCGTTGACGCGCTCGACCTCGACGAGTTGCTGCGCGAGGCGTTCCTCGTTCAGCCCGTGGGCGATGGTGAGGCGCGCGGAGTGGTCGGTGAGCACCATGTACTCGTGGCCGAGATCGATCGCAGTCGCGGCCATCGCCTCGATCGGGGCGCCACCATCGCTCCAGGTGGAGTGGAGGTGGCAGTCACCGCGGAGAGCTGCTCGATAGCGGGCACCGCCCGGGGTGATGGGCACCTGCGACTCGGCTTCGATCTGGGTGAGATAGGTGGGGACCAGCCCCGCGAGGGCTTCGGTGATGACCCGGGCGGTGGTGTCGCCGATCCCGTCCAGTTCGGTCAGCCGCTCGTCACGGGCCCGCTCCGCCAGCTCGATCGGGTCGGTGCTTCGAACGACGTCGAGCGCCCGCACGAACGCCTTCGTCTTGAACCCCGACGCCAACGCCCGGTCGAGGCAATGGACGACTCGAAGGAGGGCCTGCTCCGGCGTCATTCGAGCACCGTACCCGCTCGTGAGGAGTCCGATCCCGACGAACGGAATAGGTCCGGTCAATGCGGGGTTCTACTTCGACGTCCGCGATATGAAGGAGACAGCGGTGTCCACGACGACGTTGAACATGGAGAACTTCGAGAAGACGGTGACGGGCGACGGCATCACGCTCGTCGACTTCTGGGCCGAATGGTGCGGGCCGTGCAAGATGTTCGGCCCCATCTTCGAGCAGACCTCGGAAGAGAACCCCGATGTCACCTTCGCCAAGGTCGACACCGAGGCCGAGCAGCAGCTCGCCGGAGCGCTCGGGATCATGTCGATCCCCACGCTGATGATCTTCCGGGACGGCATCCAGCTGTTCAGCCAGGCCGGAGCCCTGCCGAAGTCGGCGCTCGACGACCTGCTGCGCCAGGTCCGCGAGCTCGACATGGACGAGATCCGCCGGCAGGTCGAGAACCACGACGGCCACGACCACGCCGGTCACGACCACGCCGGTCACGACCACCACCACTGATCCCTCCACCACTGACCCCTCCCGCACTGACCCCTCCCGGGTCGAACCCTCCTCCCCAAACCACCCGATCGGCATCCCCCACCGATCGAGGTCCCACGGGCGGGTGGCGGCGCGACGAGCGTCGTCACCCGCCCGTTGCGGAGTCGGGACCACCGACGATGACGCGTCGGTAGCCTGCACCACTTCATGGAACGGTTCGGACTCGTCGGGCTCCCCAATGCCGGGAAGTCATCGCTCTACAACGCACTCACCGGGGGTGGGGCGCTCGCCGCGCCCTACGCCTTCGCGACGAAGGACCCCAACATCGGCGTCGCCCGTGTGCCCGACGACCGGCTCGACCGGCTCGCGGCGATGTCGAAGTCGAAGAAGACGATCCACGCCTCGGTCGAGGTGGTCGACATCGGCGGGCTCGTCGAAGGCGCCTCCAAGGGGGAAGGTCTCGGCAACAAGTTCCTCGCCAACATCCGCGAAGTCGACGCGATCGTCTTCGTCCTGCGAGCCTTCGAGGACGACGACGTCACCGGACCCTCCGACCCGCTCGAGCACCTGCGCATCGTCGAGCTCGAGCTCGCCCTCGCCGATCTGGAGACCGTCGAGAAGCGCCTCCACGACGTCGAGCGCCGCTCCAAGCTGGACAAGTCGCTCGGCGACGACCTCGCCGCGCTCCAGGTCGCGAACGAGGCCCTGTCCGACGGTCGACCGCTCTACCGGGCCGGTCTGAAGCAGGAACACCGGGAAGCGCTGGCGCCGTACTTCCTGCTCACCAACCGGCGGGTGCTCGCCGTCGTCAACGTGGGCGAGGACGCGGTCGACCTGGCCGACGAGGCTGCGGCCCGCGTCGACGCGGAGTTCAACGACGCCGGCGACAACGTCGAGGTGATCGGCATGTGCGTGCAGCTCGAGGCCGAAGCCGCCGCCATCACCGACCCTGTCGAGCGGGCCGAGATGCTGGAAGGGTTCGGACTCGGCGAGGGTGCCTTGTTCCGGATGGTTCGCTCCGCCTACCACCTGCTCGGACTGCGGACGTACTTCACGACCGGCGAGAAGGAGTCCCGAGCCTGGACCTTCTTCGAGGGCTCCACCGCCCCGGTGTGCGCCGGGCGCATCCACACCGACTTCCAACGTGGCTTCATCCGCGCCGAAGTGATCCAGTGGGACGAGCTGCTCGAGCTCGGCTCGTGGAACGCCGCGAAGGACGCCGGCAAGCTCCGAGTCGAGGGCAAGGACTACGTCGCCCAGGACGGCGACGTCATGGAGTTCCGCTTCAACGTCTGATCTCGTGGCCGGGCACGAGATGGCCGCGTGGGACGGAAATGGGACGGCGGGCGGTGCCACCCGTCGGTACGGTCGTGCGATGCGTGCGACACGGCTGGCGTTCGTCGCCCTCGGGTGGCTGATGCTGGTCAGCGGGCTCGTGATGATGGGGTTCGCAGCGCTCGACACCGACAACCTCGGTGTCCTCCTCGGCCTCGGCGGAGCAGGGTTGTCACTGGTGATCACCGCCGTCGTGTTCCTCGTGGCCGCGCGCTACCTGAGGAACTTCACCGGGGCGGACGCGTTGAGCGACGGCGTCGCCGGCACGGCCCGCGTCCTCTCGGTCTCCGACACCGGCGTCACGATCAACAACGTGAATGCCGTGCTCGGGGTGCGGGCCGACATCTCGTTGCCCGGGCAGGCACCGTACGAGGGCGAGTTCCGCATCGCGGTCGGGCGAACCCAATGGGGAGCGATCCAGCCCGGCATGACGCTGCCCGTCCTCGTCGAGCGGGCCGATCCGACCAAGATCGTCCACGATCCGTCACGGTCGGCGATCGCCGCCAGCGTCGGAACCCCTGCCGGCGTGCAGACCATGACCGCCGCCGACGTGATCGCCCGTGGCATCGCGACCCAAGGCGTCCTCCACGCCGCCGATCCGACCGGGATGACCGCCGGCCAGGTGATCGCGACCCTGCCCGCGCACGAGGCCGACGACCCGTTGATGAAGGTGGTGTTCACCTACACGCCGTCGGGCATGGGCGAGCGTCGCAACGAGGTGCTCGTCCGGGTCCCGGACGGCAAAGGCCACTGGCTCGTCCCCGGCGAGACACTCCCGATCGCCTACCTCCCCGACGACCCCGCGACCGCCACCATCGACTGGTCGCGCCTGTAGGACGTTCGGGAGCAGCGGGACGCCGACGAAAAGTGACAGGATCCGGGTCGTGCCGGACAGGGAATCCACGTGAGGACCGACCCTGATCGCGCGCGTCGCTTCGAAGCCGTCGTCGCAGAGGTCTACGAACCGCTGCAGCGGTACCTGCGTCGTCGCTCGTCGGCGACCGACGCCGGCGACGTGCTGAGCGACACGCTCCTCACCGTCTGGCGACGGCTCGACGACGTCCCCGTCGACGACCCGCTGCCGTGGTGCTACGGCGTCGCCCGCCGCAGCCTCGCCAACCATCGCCGCGGCGACAGCCGACGGGAACGGCTCACCGAACGGATCATCACCCACCGGCTCCCCGACGACGGGGGCGACCCACAACAGCGGATCGAACGCCTCGACCCGACCCTCGACGCCGCCGTCCGCTCGCTCACCCTGGCCGAGCAGGAGATCATCCACCTCTGGGCGTGGGAGCAACTCGAACCACGGGAGATCGCGATCGTGCTCGACCAGACGCCCAACGCCGTGAGCGTCGCGCTCTCGCGCTCGCGCCGCAAGCTCGCCGACCGACTCACCGTGACACAGATGCCTCGACAGGATCCGGCCGGTGCCGGACAGGTACGGGATGGAGACACCATGGAGCTCGGAGAGGAGGCGTGATGGACGACGAACAGCTACGCAGTCGCATCGCCGCCTCCGACCCGCTGCTCGACGGGGTCTCGATCGAACCAGCCGACAGCCCGTCGGCCCGAACCCTCCTGGAGGCCATCATGAGCACCGAGCTCGACACCAACACCAACACCACCACCAACACGACCACCAACACGACCACCAACACGACCACCACGCCCGACCGTGACACCAACGTCCTCGCGTTCGAACCGCGCCGCAAGCGCTGGACCGTCGCCGCGCTCGGCGCTGCCGCGGTCGGTGCCCTCGCCGTCGCGGGCGCTGCCGTCGGTGGCGTGTTCGACGGCGGTGAACCCAACCTCGCCGACGACCCGCCGGCGATCGAGGACCCCACCGTCCTCGAGCTCTCCGGCGGCGACGTCGACCCGATGATGATGAGCTGCCTCGCCCCCGACGCCTCGATCATCGCCGACACACCGATCGCGTTCCGGGGCGTCGTCGACACCGTGGAAGGCGACACCGTCGCCCTCACCGTCGACGAGTGGTACCAGGGCGGCGACGCCGACGTCGTCACCATCACCGCCCCGCTCGGCATGGAAGCGCTCATCGGCGGCATCGCCTTCGAGCCCGGCCAGGCCTACCTCGTCAGTGCCTACGACGGCGTCGTCAACTACTGCGGCTTGAGCGGCCCCGCCACCCCCGAGCTCCAGCAGCTGTACGACGCCGCGTTCCCGTCGTGAGCAGTCCGTTCGCGAGAAGTCCGACTTCTCGCGAACGGCTGGGGACGGTGCAGATACGCTGCACCGCGTGCCCTGGTTGGTGACCGACGACGCACGGGTCCTGGCTTCCGCCGAGGTCGCCGATGCCCGGTCCGCCCGACGGCGAGGCCTGCTCGGGCGGGATCACCTGGAAGGGGCGCTCGTCCTGCGGCCCTGCCGGTGGGTCCACACGATGGGCATGCGCTTCGACATCGACCTCGCATTCCTCGACGACGACGGCACGGTCGTCAAGACCATGCAGATGCACCGGCACCGCATCGGTGTCCCGGTCTGGCGGGCGTCGACGGTCGTCGAAGCAGAAGCCGGCGCGTTCGCCCGCTGGGGGCTCCGCGTCGGCGACGTGGTCGAGGTCCGGGACGACGACTCGTGACCGCGGCCGCGGACGCGGCGGGCGGCACGCTGTGGCTCGTCGCGACCCCGATCGGCAACCTCGGCGATCTCCCGCCCCGGGCGATCGAGATGCTGGCCCGGGCCACGCTCGTGTGCTGCGAGGACACCCGCCGAACCGGCAAGCTCCTCCAGCACGCCGGCATCCGTCCCGAGCGGCTCGCCGTCGCGAACGAGCACACCGAGTACCACCGCATCGACGAGGTCCTCGCCGTGCTCGGCGAGGGAGGTGACGTCGCCGTCGTCACCGATGCCGGTACGCCCGGCATCTCCGACCCCGGTGAACGCCTCGTCCGAGCCGCGCTCGACGCCGGTCACACCGTCTCGGCGGTGCCCGGCCCGGCGGCGGTGACGGTCGCGCTCACCATCAGCGGTCTCCCGACCGACCGCTACGTGTTCGAAGGGTTCCTCCCCCGCTCGGGCCGCGACCGCGCCGAGCGGCTCGCCGCCCTCGCCGACGAGCCGCGTACGATCGTGCTCTACGAGGCACCGCACCGCATCGCACGCACCATCGCCGACCTCTCCGACACGCTCGGCGACGACCGACGGATCGCCGTCTGCCGGGAGCTGACCAAGCTCTACGAGGAGGTCGTCCGCGGTACGCTGGGCACGATCGACCTCGGCGCCCCGCGCGGCGAGTACGTGATCGTCCTGGAGGGTCGCCCCGCCGACGACATCCCCGTCGACGACGACACCATCCGCGCAGCCCTCCGCGCCGAGCTCGCCGGCGGCGCGACCAAGAAGGATGCCGTGGCCACGATCGCCGCGAACCTCGCGATCCCGAAGAAGCGCGCCTACGCCCTCGCGATCGCGCTGTGACACATGCTGTGACGCGTTGCGCCGTGGCGGCGCGGGTACCCTCCGACGCATGAGCGAATACGTCTCGGTGGCCACGCCGGGACCCGTGGCGGCGTTCTTCGATCTCGACCGAACACTCATCGCCGGGTCGTCCGCGTTCGCGCTCGCCACCGCGGCGCGTGCGATGGACATGATGCCGACCCGCGAACTGGTCCGCGACGCCATCACCGCCGCGACCTTCAAGTTCTGGGGTGACCACGACCAGGGCGCAGCCGACAACGCGCGCGACCGCGTCCTCGGGTTCGTGAAGGGCCAGCGGCAGGACGACCTGCTCGCCTTGAACGAGCGCGTGCTACCCGTGCTCCTCGGCAAGATCCGCCCCGAGGCCCGGCGACTCGTCGACATCCACCGCCATGCCGGCAGGGGCACGTTCATCGTCTCCGCCGCACCACAGGAGATCGTCGAGCCGCTCGCCCGGTCGCTCGGCATGACCGGCGGGATCGGCACACGCGGCAAGGTGGTCGATGGCGTCTACACCGGAGAGCTCGAAGGCCCGTTCTGCTACGGGGAGGGCAAGGTCGAAGCGATCCGTCAGATCGCACGCTTCGACGGGTTCGATCTCGGTCAGTGCTACGCGTACAGCGACTCTTCGAGCGACCTGCCGATGCTGAGCGCCGTCGGACATCCCGTCGCCGTGAACCCCGACTCCAAGCTCGAGCGCCACGCACGAGCCCACGGGTGGCCGGTCGTCATCTTCAGCCAGCAAACCAAGACCGTCATCCGTCGCAGCATGGCCGGCGTCGCATCCGTCGGCCTGGCCGCCGGCACCTTCGCCGTGGGCGTCGAGGTGGGGACTCGCCGGGTGCGCCGCCGTTGGATCCCCTGACCGTACCCCGGCCCGGTGGGCTGGCGGGTCAGCTGGCGGGGTCGTCGAGGCCGAAGTAGCGGCGGAACCATGGCCAGTGCATCGGCAGCCGCCTGAGCAGCGGGAATCCGAAGATCACGCGCGAGATGCTGCCGTGCCGCTCGTGGATCACCGCGTTGACGGCGAACGCGAACGACGCGGACCGTCCGATGATGAAGAACCAACCGAGTGAGACGACTGCGACGCCGATCCCGCCGTACAGCGACGATGCCTCTTCGAAGCGCTCGGGCAGGTAGAGCTGGGAGATGGCCTGCATGCCCGTCAGCGCTGCGGCGGGGATCACCGCTCCGGGGATCGCAGCACCCGGATCGGAGGTGCCCTTGGGAAGCGTGAGCATGAGCGCCACCCAGATGACCACGTAGACCACGAACGCGCCCGCCAGCGACACCGGCAGGAGCACCACCGACGTGTCCGAGCGGAGCCGGTTCAACCCGGCGGCGACGAACGCGATCGCAGCGACCAACCCGACGACCGAGCTGAGGACCCGCATGGATGCCGACACCTTGCCGCCCGTTCGCCAGGCCACGCTGCTCGAGACGAGCAGGGCCCTGGCCAACGAACGACCGGTGAGGACCAGGCCCAGCAACCCGGCGAGCAGTGCCGTCCAGCGAGTCGAGTTCGGCTGGTTGAACGCGTATCGGATCTGTTCGGCGAGCTCGCCGGTGACACCAGCCGAGTCGTTGACGGTGTCGTCGTCGACATATCCCCCGATGAACCCGGTGAGCCCGACGACGAACACGAGGAAGGGGACGAAGAAGAGGAACAACCGGAGCGCGATCGCGCTCCCCAAGACCGTCCCAGCCGCCTCGACGTCGCGCTCGTAGATCGAGAAGCCCGTGTCGATCAACGACGACCGCTCCCTCCACTCCGATGCCCACGCCGACAGACGCTCGGTCCGCGCCCTGCCACCTTCGGCGATCCGGCTCACGACGCCCGGGGGCATGGCGTCCGACGAGTCCTCCCCGGTAGGCGCCGGTTCCTGACCATCGGCGTGCGAGCGGTCCTCCACGCGTGCATTCTCGTCCGTGCCAGCGACCACCGCACCACTGCGCCGAAGCGCTACGAGCCCTTGGGGATCAGCGCCAGCTGTCTGGACTGGGCGACGAGGTGACCGGCCGAGTCCCACATCTCGCCATCTTCTTCGAACATGCCGTGCTGCATGAACCGACTTCGGAACACGCAACGCAGCCGCCCGGGCGCGGGCAACGCCCGCACGTGCACCGTCAGCTCGAGCGTCGGCGCCCAACCCACGGGGAACTCCGGCCGGTTGAAGCACACCGGCGCGAAGGCGTCGGCCACCAACAGCATCCCGAGCGGGTCCACCGGGTGGTGGTCCGCGAACTCGAACCACCCGGCGATCTCAGCGATCCCCGACGGTCGACCCTCACGAAACCCGGCGTCCCCGGGCCGAATCCGAACATCGACCCGATCCATGAACCCGGAGTCGACCGGCGGCCCCGACGAGACGCACTCCTCGAACGGCGGCAGTGGGGGCGGCGCCCCGTCGGTCACGAGCGGACCGGGCGGCCCCTGCTCCCCGAACGTGCCCAGCAACGACAGCGACGCATCGCCGTTCGTGCGCAGTCGAGCGGCCACCGTCGCCATCCGCCGACCCGACCGCAGCACGTCCACGTCGATCTCGCACGGTCCGACCTTGCCCGGCACGAGGTAGTGCGCCGTCAGCGTCAACGGCGGACGGCCGATCGCATCGCTCATCGCCGACGCCGCCAACGCCATCAGGTAACCGCCGTTGGCG
>DATHUU010000196.1:0-8716 GCA_035461925.1 Ilumatobacter sp. | reverse complement strand
TCGGCGGTGCCACACCGCCGCGCCAGTCACCCACCGCCACCACCACGACCAGCGACGTCGGGCGCCGCATCGACATCGACGACGACACCGAGCAGGTCCACCTGGTCATGGGTGGCGCGGCGCTCGCCCGGACCGACGTCGATCGTGAGGCGCTCGACGTCGTCAACCACGTGCTCGGCGGTGGCCTCTCCAGCCGTCTCTTCGACGAGATCCGCGAGCGGCGCGGACTCGCCTACTCCGTGTTCTCGACGGCGTCGGCGTTCGCCGACGCAGGAGCCTGGTCGATCTACGCCGGCACGCTGCCCGAGCATCGCATCGAGGTCGAAGCGCTCGTCCGGCGCGAGCTCGAGCGTCTGACGGCCGACGGCATCACCGACGACGAGCTCGAGATCGCGATCGGCTACCTGACCGGGTCCTACGAGATGGGCCTCGAGGATTCCGCGGCGCGCATGTCCCGGCTCGGTGGACAGCTGACCCTCCTGGGCGAGCTGCGGAGCGTCGAGTCGCAGATCGACCGCTGGAGCGCCGTGGCGCTCGACGACGTCCGGCGCGTCATCGATCGGGTCTACGGTTCCGGTCCCCCGTTGACGATCGCGCTCGGTCCGCTCTGAGCGATCGCATCGCGGGCCGCGTCGTTGGCTACCGTCGGCACGGTGAGCGAGCAGATCGAGGTCGAGCAGATCAGGGTCGGGGTGAACGGGGCCGGGGGTCGGATGGGCACCGAGGTGTGCGGGGCGGTCGCCGCCGACCCGGACCTGTCCCTGGTCGCCGCCGTCTACCCGATGCACGCTGGGCTCGACCGGTGCGGCGTCACGATCGCGCCGGAGCTACGGGCGTTCGCCGACGCGGGGTGCGAGGTGGTCGTCGACTTCACGGTCGCCGCATCGGCGCGTGTGGCTCTGCCGTGGCTCGCGATGCACGGCATCCACGCGGTGGTCGGCACCACGGGCCTGTCCGACGCCGATCTCGACGAGGTCCGGGCTGCGTTCGGCGACGGTCCGGCGCACTGCCTGATCGCACCGAACTTCGCGATCTCGGCGGTGCTGATGATGCGGTTCGCGGAGGTCGCGGCGCCCTTCTTCGACACGGTCGAGATCATCGAGTACCACCACGACCGCAAGGTCGACGCACCGTCGGGGACGGCAATCGCGACCGCCGAACGAATGGCCGCGGCTCGCGGTGACCGAGCGTGGCGTCCCGACCCGACCGAGCATGAGGTGTACCCAGGAGCGAGGGGCGGCCTGGGCCCCTCGGGCATCCGGGTGCACGGCGTGCGGATGCACGGGATGGTGGCCCATCAGGACGTGCTCCTCGGCGCCCAGGGGCAGTCGCTCACGATCCGCCAGGACAGCTACGACCGGACGAGCTTCATGCCCGGCGTGCTCCTCGGATGCAAGCGCATCGCCGACCATCCCGGCGTGACGGTGGGGCTCGACGCCTACCTCGCCATCTGAGCTGTCTGCCTCCGACCGGGTCCTGACCGGTTGGAGGCAGACGCGACAGATCGGGTGGCGTGGGTATCTGCGCCGGCTGAGCCGCGTCGGGGACGGTCAGCCGAGGGCGTTCAGGGCGGCGTCGTAGTCGGGTTCGTCGGCGATCTCACCGACCAGCTGGGTGTGGGTGACGGTGCCGTCCTCGTCGATCACGACGACCGCACGGGCCGTGAGGCCGGCGAGCGGGCCTTCCTCGAGCTTGACGCCGTACGCCTCCGCGAAGTCGCTCCGGAACGCGGAACCGGTCGTCACGTTCGCGATGCCCTCGGCGCCGCAGAAGCGGCCGGCCGCGAACGGGAGGTCTTCCGAGACGCAGAGCACGACGGTGTTGTCGAGCTCCGCCGCACGTTCGTTGAACGCTCGGACGCTCGCCGCGCACGTCGGGGTGTCGATGCTCGGGAAGATGTTCAACACGACCCGCTTGCCGGCGAACGACTCGCTGCTGACGTCGGAGAGGTCGCTGCCCACGAGCGAGAACTGAGGTGCCGGCGAGCCGACGGCCGGAAGCTCGCCGCTCGTGTTGAAGGGGTTGCCGCGCAAGGTCACAGTTGCCATCCGGCGATTCTGCCAGGTCTGCGTTCAGCCCGCGGCACCGCGCCGGAAGTTCCGGGCGTTCACCGCGAGCACCAGCACGACCGAGATGCCGACGGCCCACCACGAGTACTTCTGCAGCCAGCCGACGAAGTCCTCGAGCTCGTCGTCGAAGATCTGCGCGAGCCACCAGATGAGCACGAGCCGGCCGAGGATGCCGACGGTCAGCAGCACCGCCAGGCGTCGCCACGGCGTACGGTGCACGCCGCTCAGCGCGGCGACCAGGTTGCTGCCGGCGAAGAACGGCACGATGACCCACTCGGCCCTGGCGAAGCCGCGGTTGAACTGGTCGAGTGCCTCGGGGGTGACGCCGAGGTACTTGACGAACCAGCGGAGGGCATCGTCCGCGTACGCGCGACCGATGAGGTGGCACACGACGAACGCGGCGGCGATCCGGACGAAGCCGATCACCCAGTAGCCGACCGGAGACACGTCGGCGCCGAGCGCCAGCACGAGGTAGCGGTTCCGCGACGACAGGAGCAGCAAGGTCTCCGGACTCGATTCGAGCCACTTGGCCCACGTCGCACCCGCCACGTTCGTGCAGACGACGAGGCCCACGAACGCAGCCAACGTGAGCGGCGCCCACGGTGGGCGATGCGACATCGTGAGGCTCGGCTCGCTCATCGCGACGACGCTACCGGCCGTCGACCCCGCCGGCCGGTCGAGTCGGGCCGAGTGCCGAGCCGGTGGACCAGGACCGACGCCGCTCCACTGCACTACGTTCGGCGACATGAAGGGATTGATGCAGGACGTCCCGCTCACGATCACACATCTGTTCGATCGTGCCGAGCGGTACCACGGGCACAAGACGATCGTCACGGCCACCGGTGCGGGCCGTGAGCGCACCACCTACGCCGACTGGGCGGAACGAACCCGTCGGCTCGGCGGGGTGCTCGACACGCTGGGCATCTCCGAAGACGGACGGGTCGCGACGTTCGCGTGGAACACCGCCCGTCACCTCGAGCTCTACTTCGCCGCGCCGTGCTCCGGGCGCGTGCTGCACACGCTCAACATCCGGCTGTTCCCCGACCAGCTCACCTACATCGTCAACCACGCCGACGACGAGGTGATCTTCGTCGACCGGTCGTTGCTCGCGCTGCTGGCGCCGCTGCTGCCCACGTTCGAACGGCTGCGGCACCTCGTGCTCATGGACGACGGGCAGGGTGACGTCCCCGACGACCTGGCCGGCCACGAGCTGCTCGAGTACGAGGAGCTGCTGGCGGCGGCCGAGGCCGTCGAGTTCGACATCGACGACGAGCACCGTGCGGCGAGCATGTGTTACACCAGCGGTACCACCGGCAACCCGAAGGGTGTCCTGTACAGCCACCGCAGCACCTTCCTGCACACGTTCGGCGCGATGACGGTCGACTCGCTCGGCGCTCGGGAGTCCGACGTGATCATGCCGGTCGTCCCGATGTTCCACGCCAACGCTTGGGGGCTCGCGCACGCGGGTGTGGCCGCCGGCTCGTCGCTCGTGATGCCCGGTCCCGACCTGTCGGGGAAGGCGCTCGCCGACCTGATCGTCGACGAGCGCGTCACCGTCGCCGCGGGCGTCCCGACGATCTGGATGCAGGTGCTGCCCGAGTTGAAGGGTCGCGACGCATCGAGCCTGCGGGCGATCCCGTGCGGTGGGTCGGCCGTACCGAAGGCGCTCTCGGAGGCGTACCGCGAGCAGCTCGGCATGCCGATCCTGCAGGCGTGGGGGATGACCGAGACCAGCCCGATCGCCGCGGTCTGCGTGCTCGACGTCGACGAGCAGACGTTGCCGGTCGAGGAGCAGGCCGAGCTTCGCACGATGGTGGGCCGGATCAACTTCGGCGTCGAGATGCGGGTGGTCGACCCCGACTCGCAGGCGCCGGTGCCGTGGGACGGGGAGAGCAGCGGTGAGCTCCAATGCCGCGGCAACTGGATCGCGGCCACCTACTACCACGACGAGCGGGCGAACGAGAGCTTCACCGCCGACGGCTGGCTCCGGACCGGCGACGTCGCGACGGTCGACGCTCGCGGCCGGATCCGCCTCGTCGACCGCACCAAGGATCTCATCAAGTCCGGCGGCGAGTGGATCTCGTCGGTCGAGCTCGAGAACGAGCTGATGGCCCACCCGGAGATCACGGAGGCCGCCGTCATCGGCGTGTCCCACCCGCGTTGGTCGGAGCGACCGCTCGCATGTGTGGTCCCGGTCCCGGGAGCCGAGATCACGAAGGACGAGATCATCGCCTTCCTCGCCGACAAGGTCGCGAAGTGGCAGCTCCCCGACGACGTCGTGTTCATCGATGAGGTGCCGAAGACGAGTGTCGGCAAGTTCTCGAAGAAGACCCTCCGGGATCGGTTCGCGTCCTACGAGCTGCCCTCGTCCTGATCGCGGCGTGTTCGCACTCGGCGTCGTCCGCCCCGGCGGACGTGGCAGCACCGGCGTCGAAGCCACGGGCGTCGTGATCCCGGTGACGGCGCTCGACAACTCCCTCCACCGCGACCTCACCTGCAACGTCAGCGGCTGAAATCCCCGCTCCACGCTTGACGATGAGACGGATTTGGTCTTATTGTCTCACCGCATGGCGGTGGCCGATCTCGAGACGCGCATCCTCGATGCCGCGAAGCAACGCTGCGAGCAGTGGGGCTTCGAGAAGGTCACCGTCGACGACATCGCTGCCGCGGCCGGGATCTCCCGAGCGACGCTGTACCGGCTCTTCCCTGGCGGCAAGGACATCTTGTTCGAGGCCCTCCGCGTCCGGGAGCGGTCGGAGTTCTTCGACGCGCTGACCGCCCAGGTGCACGACGTCGACGACCTCGAGGACCTCGTCGTCCGGCTGGTCGTCACCGCCACCCGTGAGCTGCGCGCCGACGAGCACCTCGCGCTGATGCTCGCGTCCGAACCGGGGGAGACCCTCGTCGAGCTCACCGCCGGCGGCATGCCGCGAATCATCGAGACGGCCACCGACTACCTCGGTCCGCTGCTCAAGCCCCATCTCGCCCCCGAGGTCGCACCGATCGTCATCGAGCTGCTGGTGCGTCTGACGCTCTCGTACTTCCTCGCGCCGAGCGTCCACGTCGACTTCGGCGATCCCGCGTCGGCTCGGGCGTTCCTGCGCCCGGGCCTGTCCCTCCTGCCCACCTCGACCCTCCCCACCGCGACCCTCCCCACCGCGACCCTCCCCACCTCGACCACCAGCACGACACGACCGGAGCCAACATGAGCGTCACCCACTCGAGCAACGAATCGATCATCGGCCGCAGCGACATCAACGACATCGAAGCGATCCTGTCGGTGACCAACACCGACGTCGACGAGGTCGAGCACATCGTCAAGGACAACGCCGACGCCATCTTCACGTGGGACTACTCCCTCGCCCGGCCGCAGCTTCGCAAGCTGTACGAGAAGGCCAAGGTCGGTCAGTGGAACGCCACCACCGACCTACCGTGGGATCTGGAGGTCGATCTCGAGCAGGTCGTGAGCGCCGACCAGGCCGCGGCGCAGTCCGGTTTCACCCCCGACCACTACGTGGGCACCGTCGTGGAGAAGTGGGGTCCGAAGGAATGGCTGGACTTCGGCATCGACCAGCGGCGCTGGACGTTGTCGCAGTTCCTCCACGGCGAGCAGGGTGCACTGCTCTGCACCGCCAAGATCACCGAGACCGTGCCGTGGTACGACGCCAAGCTCTACGCATCGACCCAGGTGGTCGACGAGGCCCGCCACGTCGAGGTGTTCGCTCGGTATCTCGACGAGAAGCTGGGCGGCGGCTTCCAGGTCAACGCCCACCTGCGGATGCTGCTCGACGACATCATCGAGGACAGCCGCTGGGACATGACGTACCTCGGGATGCAGGTCATGGTCGAAGGCCTCGCCCTGGCGGCGTTCGGGTTCATGCACCAGATGACCGAGGAGCCACTCCTCAAGAAGCTGCTCCGCTACGTGATGAGCGACGAAGCCCGTCACGTCGCGTTCGGCGTGCTATCGCTCAAGGAGGTCTACGACCAGATGAGCGACGCCGAGATGAAGGACCGACAGGAGTTCGCGTTCGAGGCGGCGATCCGCATGCGCGACCGCTTCCTCTCCCAGGAGGTCTGGGAGAAGCACGGGGTCAACCCGAAAGACGTCGTGCCGCTGGTGCTCAAGGACCCGACCCGCGACGTGTTCCAGATGATGCTGTTCAGCAAGATCGTGCCGAACTGCAAGAAGTTGGGTCTGCTCGATCGCAACGACCAGTGGCTGCGTCGCCGGTTCGAGGAGATGAACGTCATCCAGTTCGAGGACTGGGAGGACACCGGCAGCGAGTACGTCAAGTTCGAGCTCGACGCCGAGTCCGCCGAGCCCCAGCCGGTCGCCGGCGACTGAACCGTCCCGGCTGCACCCCCCTCACCGTCCTGAACGTTGTTCTCGTCCGGTTGCGGCACGCCTGGCGTGCTCGAACCGGGCGAGAACACGTTGGGTGTTCGGGGGCGGGGTTCGTGGACAGGTCGCGGACCAGCGTGGTTCGATGACGGCATGGCATCGACCGACTGGGACCCGGATCAGTACGAGCGGTTCAAGGCGCAGCGCGCCCAGCCGTTCTGGGACCTGATCGATCTCGTCCACCGTGGCGGCATCGAGCGCGCCGTCGACCTCGGCTGCGGGACGGGTGAGCTCACCGCGGCAGCGGCGGAGCGGCTCGGTGTCGGTCACATGACCGGCATCGACAACTCGCCGGCGATGCTCGAACGAGCAGTGCAGCACGGTCGCGTCGCGGTCGACTTCGCCGACGGCGACATCTCGCGGTGGACCTCCGACCACGACCACGACCTCGTGCTCGCGAACGCGGCGCTGCAGTGGGTGCCGGATCACGAAGCGGTGCTGGCTCGATGGGTGGCGGCGCTTCGTCCCGAGGGCCAGTTGGCCGTCCAGGTGCCCGCCAACCACGACCATCCCTCCCACCTCGCGAGCGACCACGTGGCGCGGGCCGAACCCTTCGCCTCGGCACTGGGCGGCGAGCCGCCACCCGATCCCGTCGCCGCCAACGTGCTCAGCCCGGAGGCGTACGCCACGACGCTGCACGAGCTGGGGCTCGGCGAGCCGCACGTCCGACTGCAGGTGTACGGCCACGTGTTCGACTCGTCGACCGACGTGGTCGAGTGGACGAGAGGGACGTCGTTGACGCGATTCTTCAAGCGGCTGCCGACCGAGCTCCACCAGTCGTTCGTCGACGCCTACCGCGAAGAGCTCGTCGCACGGATCGGCGCCCGCCGACCGTACTTCTACGCGTTCAAGCGGATCTTGATGTGGGGCCGCCTCACTCCGGCGTGACGTAGGCGGCGGTGAGCCCGCCGTCGACGAGCAGGTTGGCGCCGGTCATGTAGCTGGATTCGTCGCTCGCGAGGAACAAGGCAGCGTTCGCCATCTCGCTCGCGTCGCCGAAGCGCCCCATCGGCACGTGCACCAGGCGTCGGAGACGCTTCTCGTCGGTGTCGAGGACCGACATCAACAGCTCGGTCTGCAGCGGCCCGGGGGAGAGCGCGTTGACCCGGATGCCCTCGCGGGCGTGGATCACCGCCAGCTCACGGGTCATCGAGAGCACGGCGCCCTTCGACGCCGTGTAGGCGATCTGGGGTGTGGCGGCACCGACCGTGGCGACGAACGAGGCGGTGTTGATGATCGAGCCGCCGCCCGACCGCCGCAACACGGGGATCCCGTGCCGACAGCCGTGGATCACGCCCTTCACGTTGATGGCGAGCGTCCGGTCGATGACCTCGTCGGAGGTCGAGAGGGCGTCATCGTCACCGGGCAGCATCACACCGGCGTTGTTGAAGATGATGTCGACGCGACCGAACTGCTCCTGCGCGAGCTCGAACATCGCCGCGACCGACGTGTTGTCGGTGACGTCGACGGTCGTCGAGATCATCTTGCCGCCTGCGTCCTGCACGAGCCGTGCGGTCTCGGCGTTGGCGTCCTGCGACACGTCGGCGCCGACGACGGCCGCGCCCTCCTCCGCGAAGCGGAGTGCGGTCGCACGGCCGATCCCGGCAGCCGTGCCGGTGATCACGGCGATCTTGCCTTCGAGTCTCATGGGTGGCTCGTCTCAGATCCGTTCGAAGTACCGGGAGCGTTCCCAGTCGGTGACCGCAGCATGGTAGGCCGCGACCTCGACCTCGCACATGTGCACGTAGTGGTCGACCACCTCGTCGCCGAAAGCGGCCCGGGCGACGGAGCTGTCTCGGAACCTCGCGACCGCGTGCTCGAGCGAGGTCGGGATCCGCGGGAGGTCGGGGACCTCACCCGCGTGGTACACGTCGCCGCGGAACTCGTCGGGTGGTTCGAGCTCCTGCTCGATGCCGGCGAGCGCGCTCGCGATCGTCGCGGCGTACGCGAGGTAGGGGTTGCAGTCGGCGCCCGGGATGCGACACTCGATCCGCAGGCTCGGCCCTGCCCCGACCACCCGGAAGCCGGCGGTGCGGTTGTCGCGCGACCAGGCGAGACGTGTCGGCGCCCACGAACCATCGGCGTAGCGCTTGTAGGAGTTGATCGTCGGCGCGTAGCAGACCATGAAGTCGGGGGCGTGCGCGAGCCATCCCGCCAGGACGTGCCGGAACACAGCGGACTCGGACGAACCGGACGCGAACACGTTGGTGCCGGCGTCCGCGTCCCAGAGCGAGAGGTGGAT
>DATHUU010000195.1:0-2865 GCA_035461925.1 Ilumatobacter sp. | reverse complement strand
CACGAACGACCACCACGAACGACCACCACGAACGACCACCACGAACGACCACCACGAACGACCACCACGACGACCACCACGAACGACCGACCGAGACACCAGTCGATCCGAGCCCGCATCGAGCACCATGACCGCGACCGTCCAATCCGTCGAACGAGCCTTCACGATCCTCGAGACGTTCGACGAGGAGCACCCGACGCGCTCGGCCGCGGAGATCGCGGAGTTGGCGGGTCTCGCGCGGCCCACCACGTATCGCATGCTGCAGACGCTCCAACGGCTCGGGTACGTCCGCAACGTGAGCGGGCGCTACGAGGTCACGCCCCGGGTGCTGCGACTCGGGGCCGGTTACCTCGGCCGCACCAGCCTGGCCGCCCGCGCCCAGCCGATCCTCGACCAGCTGAGCGAGGACCTCGGCGAGCACGCTGCGATCGGGACGCTCGACGGTGACGACGTCATCACCCTTGCCGCCTCGACCACACCACAATCCCGACTCCTCTCGATCGCCATCCAGGTCGGCCAACGGATGCCCGCCGACAGCACCTCGCTCGGACGCATCCTGCTCGCGTACCGTCCGAACGCCGACGACGCCGACAGCGTCGCGATCCGCGATGCCGGATTCGTCATCACCGACGGCCTGCTGGAGTCCGGCCTCCGTTCGCTGGGCGTGCCGGTGCGCGACCGTGACGGTGCCGTCGTCGCCTCGATGTCGATCGGCGTCAACGCCAGTCGCATCTCGGTCGACGACCTCCGCGATCGATGCCTCCCGGCGATGCTCCATGCCGCCGATGTCCTCAGTCAACGTCTCTGACCCTGCGAACCGTCTCCGATGCGAAGTGAAGGGAATCCCATGTCACCGATCGACCCGCCGTTCCGAGCCGAGCACGTCGGCAGCTTCCTGCGACCGCCCACGATCCACGAAGCACGCGACCGGTGGCGTCGCGGTGACCTGACCGACGCCGAGCTGCGCACCATCTCCGATCGGGAGATCGCGGCGATGATCGAGCGGCAGGCCGCCACCGGGATCCGGAGCATCACCGACGGCGAGTTCCGCCGGGACTGGTTCCACCTCGACTTCCTCCAGCAGCTCGGCGGGATCACCATCGAGGGCACGATCGCATCGACGTCGGACTCCGAGGAGACCGTCCATCAGGCGCCGCCCCGCATCACGGTCACGGGGAAGCTCACGCACGACCGTCCGATCCAGGTGGCGGACTACGAGTTCGTGGCCGGGCACACGCCCGAGGGCTGCCTCACCAAGGTCGCGATCCCTTCCCCCACGATGGCCCACTTCCGTGGAGGACGGGCCGGTATCGACATCCAGTCGTACCCCGATCTCGATCTGTTCTTCGACGACCTCGCCCAGGCGTACCGGGACGAGATCGATGCGTTGTACCGGGCGGGCTGCCGCTACATCCAGCTCGACGACACCAACCTCGCCTACCTCTGCGACCCCGGCATGCGAGCGGGCGCGATCGAGCGCGGCGACGACCCGGACGAGCTGCCCCGGACGTACGCCGCGCTGATCAACGCGGCGATCGACGGACGGCCCGACGACCTCACGGTCGGCATCCATCTCTGCCGCGGCAACTTCCGGAGCACGTTCTTCGCGAGCGGTGGGTACGAGCCGGTCGCCGAAGTGCTGTTCAACGAGCTCCTCGTCGACGCGTACTTCCTCGAGTACGACGACGAGCGGTCGGGCGACTACGCGCCGCTGCGGTTCCTCCCCGCCGACAAGACCGTCGTGCTCGGGCTGATCACGTCGAAGTTCCCCGAGCTCGAGCCGGCCGACGAGGTGAAGGCGCGCATCGATGAGGCGGCGCAGTACGCGCCGCTCGACCAGCTCTGCCTCAGCCCGCAGTGCGGGTTCTCCTCCACCATCCACGGCAACGTGATGACCGAGGAGCAGCAGTGGGCGAAGCTCCGCCACGTCGTCGAGATCGCCGCCGACGTCTGGCGGTGAGCGCTCGATGAGCCGGGCGGCGCTCCCGCCGCCACTCGTCGACCGTGACCGGGCGATCGTCCTCGTCCACGGCGCGTGGGTGGGCGAGTGGAGCTGGTCGCCGATCCTGCCCCTCCTCGCGGCCGCCGGCCGTCCGGTCGTGAACGTGTCGCTCACCGGTCACGGCATGCGGTCCCACCAGTCGAGCCCACACATCACCCAGGCGGACCACGTCGACGACGTCGTCGGCGCGATCACCACGCTCGACCTCGAACGGGTCACCCTCGTCGGGCACAGCTACGGCGGTCGTGTGATCTCGGCCGCCTCCCACCACGTCGCGGACCGACTCGAACGACTCGTGTTCCTCGACGCCCACGCCCCGACGGCACCCGACTCCGGACAGACGCCCGAGCGCATCGCCGAGGCCGAGGCGGCGGGTGGCATGCTCCCCTTCAGCGGCTACGACCCCGATCCCGACGTGGTCGGCGGACCCGAGGGTGTCGCCTGGTTCCTCGAACGCGTCCGGCCGCAGTCGTTCGCCACGATCGCGGCGCCGATGCCGGGCTCGCTCCCCACCGGGTTGCGCACGACGTACGTGTTCGCCACCGGCTACGAGCCCACGCGCTTCGCCGGCTACGCCGCCGGCGCCCGCGACGACCCGTCGTGGGAGTACCTCGAGCTCGACGGCGACCACTGGCTGATGTTCTCGCACCCCGACGAGGTGGCGCGGATCATCCTGTCCAGCTGAGCACGTCGTCGAGGTTCCGTGGGATCTCGAGCCAGGTCCGACCGGGCACCAGGCCGATGCGGTTGAGGTCGTCGACGTTGTCGAAGAAGTCGAGCGGATCGGTCGGCTGGAACCGTAGCCACGTCCCGACGCGGACCGTCCCGCCGCTGAACACGTAGACCGGGTTGGAGCCGAGCAC
>DATHUU010000194.1:0-5364 GCA_035461925.1 Ilumatobacter sp. | reverse complement strand
GAAGCTCGAGGTGCTGCGGGATGCCGTCGACCGCGGCGCCGGCACGATCGGCGGTCGGGGCGACGATGCACAGCCCGCCGAGGGCGAGCAGACCTGGAACGACGCGGGTGAGCTGCATGGTCGGGGGAGACTAGACGCCGTGCTCTCATCCACGCCGGACCGGGGCCGGCCCGATGCGAGCGAGTGGCGGCAGGGTCCGTACGGTTCGCAGCATGGATGCGATCGAGGCGATCATGACGACGCGGGCGATGCGGCGGTACACCGACCGGGCGGTCAGCGACGCCGACATCGAGACGTGTCTGCGGGCCGCCCAGCAGGCGCCGTCCGGTGGCAACGTCCAGCCGCAGCAGTACCTCGTGCTGACCGACCCGGCGAAACGGGCGATCGCCGCCAAGTGGTACCGCACCGCCTATGACCGGTACGAGGCGTCGCTGCCCGAGCCCTCTTTCCGCGACGAGGCCGCCGAGGCGTCGTGGCGGCGGACGACCGCGGCGTCGCGGCACCTGGCCGAGCACCTCGACGACGCCCCCGTCGTGGTGCTCTTCCTGCAACCGATCATCCCGTGGGGGTCGCGCGACGAGCACGGGGACCTCGACATCGGTCGCCTGGACGCGTCGGTGTACCCCGCGGTCCAGAACTTCTGCATCGCCGCCCGCTCGCTCGGGCTCGGTACCGCGCTCACCACGGTCATCCGGGTCCACGCCGACGAGGTCCTCGCCGAGCTGGGCGTGCCCGAGGGCAAGTACGAGATCGCGGCGCTCGTCCCGGTCGGGTACCCGTCGGGGAGTTTCGGCGTCGCGCCGCGCAAGCCGGCGGCGGCCGTGACACATTGGAACGAGTGGGGCACCAAGCGTCGCTGAGCGCGCCGGGTACGCTCCAGCGGGTGTCGGCGCCACTCGTCCGCTTCGAACACGTCGGGTGCGGCTACGGCGCGACCGCGGCGATCGAAGACGTGTCGTTCGCGGTCGGCGACGGGGAGTTCCTCGGCATCGTCGGTCCGTCGGGCAGCGGCAAGACGACCGTGCTGCGCGCCCTGCTCGGGTTGTTGCCGGCCCGATACGGCACGGTCGACCGGCGTCACGGTGTCCGGATCGGCTACGTCCCGCAGGTCGAGGCGGTCGACTGGTCGTTCCCGGCGACCGTCCGCGACGTCGTCGAGATGGCCATCCCGACCCGTCGCTTCGGACGACGTCCACGCGCCGATCGGGAACGTGCGATCGTGGTCCTCGCCCGCCTCGGCCTCGACGACCTGGCCGAGCGGCACATCCGTGACCTGTCGGGCGGCCAGCAGCAGCGGGTGTTCCTCGCCCGGGCGCTGGTCGATCGGCCCGACCTCCTCGTCCTCGACGAACCGGCTGGCAACGTCGACGTCGCCACTCGCCACGAGATCCTCCACGTGCTGGCCGATCTCCACCACCCGGCGGGCGGCGGACCAGGCGTGACGATCGTGCTCACGACCCACGACATCAACGGGCTCGCCGCCCACCTGCCCCGCCTGGTCTGCTTCAACCGCACCGTGGTCGCCGACGGACCTCCTGCCGAGGTGCTGCACCCGTACGTGCTCGAGCGCACCTACGGTGCCCCGATGGACGTGCTCCAGCACGGTGGGATGCCGGTCGTCCTGGAGCACCGTCACCGGCTCCACGAGCACTTCCGCTCCGCCTGAGGATCCGTGCCGACCGCGATGCACGCCCTGCTCGAACCGCTCCAGTACGGGTTCTTCCAACGCGGGCTGATCGTCGCCACCCTCGCCGGCGCGCTCTGTGGCCTCGTCGGCGTCTTCGTCGTCGTCCGCTCGATGAGCTACATCGGGCACGGCCTCTCCCACGCGGTGTTCGGTGGGGCCGCGATCTCGGCGGTGATGGGCGTCTCGTACTTCCTCGGCGCCGGGGTCTGGGGGGTGCTCGCCGCCCTGCTCATCGGGCGCGTCGCCGGTCGCCGCGTGATCGGTGCCGACGCCGCGATCGGTGTCGTCACCACGGCGTCGTTCGCGATCGGGCTCGCGATCCAATCCCGCAGCGGATCGGTGTCCCGGACGCTCGACACGGTGCTGTTCGGCAACGTGCTCGGGGTGTTCACCCGCGACCTGGTCGCCGTCGTCGGGGTGGGGATCGTGGTCAGCGGGCTGGTGGTCGCGTACCGGCGCGAGCTCGGGTTCGTCAGCTTCGATCCCGAGGTCGCCCGTGTCTCCGGGGTCCCCGTGCAGCGGGTCGACGCGCTGCTGATGGTGCTGCTGTCGGTGACGGTCCTGGTGTCGGTCCGGGTCATCGGTGCACTGCTGATCTCGGCGATGCTCGTCCTGCCGGCGGCGACGGCCCGTCTCCTCACCAGCTCGCTCGGTCGGATGCTGTGGCTGTCGCCGCTGCTCGGAGCGGTCTTCGGATTCGCCGGCATGTATGCGAGTTGGTACGCCGACGTGCCGAGCGGAGCCGTCATCACCCTCGTCGGCACCGCCGTGTTCGGCGCTGTCTGGTTCGCGAGCGACCTGACGGCTCGGCGGGCCACCGCGGACGTCGACGATCACGCCGCGCTGGTCTGAGCGGCCGGTCAGGTGATCACGCCGGCGTCGCGCAGCAGGTGGCGGTTCAGCGGGTCGAGGTCGAGCGCGGCGATCTCGTCTGGGCGGAACCAGGCGAGCTCCGCGACCTCGTCGCTGTCGACGGGTCGTTCGACGGGACGGTCCGGGCCGGCACCGGGTTCGACGACGGCGTCGAACACGATCGACACGTAGGAGCACAGGTCACCGTTGGGGTAGTGCACCTGGTACCCGGGGCCGCCGAGCGCAGCGCGGATCCGTTCGACGCGCACCGTCAGCCCGCTCTCCTCGCGAGCTTCCCGCAGCGCCGCGTCCCACGGCGACTCGTCGGGGTCGACCCCGCCGCCGATCGTCTGCCACCGGCCGGTTCGTGCTTCCCTCATCAACAGCACACGGCCCTCGTCCCAGATCAGCACGGCGACCGCCGGCAGCAGCACGAGGTCGTGTCCGACACGCTCGCGGAGGCGTCGGAGGTAGTCGGAGATGGGCATCGGCGCGGACCATACCGTGACGTTCAGGTGCCGTGCGCCGATAGCGTGGTTTGGCCATGTCCGTGACCCCTCACTCGCTCCACGACGCCGTCGACCCCCACGGGCCGGCGCGCCGCGACGACCTCCGCAACCTCGCGATCGTCGCCCACGTCGACCACGGCAAGACGACCCTCGTCGACTCGCTGCTCCGGCAGGCCGGCACCTTCCGCGCCAACGAGGCACTCACCGATCGGGTCATGGACTCCAACGACCTCGAGCGCGAGAAGGGCATCACGATCCTCGCCAAGAACACCTCGGTCCGCTGGGACGGGGTGACGCTCAACATCGTCGACACGCCCGGCCACGCCGACTTCGGCGGCGAGGTCGAGCGGGCGCTGACGATGGTCGACGGCATCGTGCTGCTCGTCGATGCCGCCGAGGGACCGCTCCCGCAGACCCGGTTCGTGCTCCGCAAGGCGCTCAACTACGACATGCCCGTCATCTTGGTCATCAACAAGATCGACCGACCCGACGCCCGGGTCGCGGAGGTCGTCGACGAGGCGTACGAGCTGTTCATGGATCTCGACGCCAACGACGCGCAGCTCGACTTCCCGATCGTCTACTGCTCGGGCCGGGACGGCTGGGCGAGCCTCGACGAAGCCGCGGTGACCGACCCCGCCGCCCGTGGTGAGACGCTGGCGCCGCTCTGCGACGTGATCCTCGACACGATCCCGGCGCCGTCGTACACCCCCGGCAAGCCACTGCAGGCGTGGGTCACGAACCTCGACGCCAACCCCTACCTCGGTCGGCTCGCGCTGTGCCGGGTCGTGGAGGGCACGATCGAGAAGGGCAAGCAGGTCGCGTGGTGCCGGCTCGACGGCACCATCCAGAAGACCAAGGTCGTCGAGCTGTTCCTCACCGAGCAGCTGACCCGCGTGCCGGTCGACTCGGCCGGCCCCGGCGATCTCGTCGCCGTCGCGGGCATCGACGAGATCACGATCGGCGAGACCCTCGCCGACCCGGACGATCCGATCGCGCTCCCGCGGATCACCGTCGACGAGCCGGCGCTGTCGATGACGATCGGCATCAACACGTCACCGCTCGCCGGCAAGGACGGCAGCAAGATGACCGCCCGCCTGGTGAAGAACCGGCTCGAGGCCGAGCTCGTCGGCAACGTGTCGATCCGGGTCCATCCAACCGACCGCCCGGACGCCTGGGAAGTCCAGGCGCGCGGCGAGCTCCAGCTCGCGATCCTGGTCGAGAACATGCGCCGCGAGGGTTTCGAGCTGACGGTCGGCAAGCCGGAAGTGGTCACCAAGCTGATCGACGGCAAGAAGCACGAGCCGGTCGAGCGGGTCACCATCGACGTCCCCGAGGAGCACCTGGGTGCGGTCACGCAGCTGCTCGCCACCCGCAAGGGCCGCATGGAGAACATGATCAACCACGGCCTCGGCTGGGTGCGCTTGGAGTACCTCGTCCCGGCCCGCGGTCTGATCGGGTTCCGTACCGAGTTCCTCACCGAGACCCGCGGGACCGGCGTGATCAGCCACATCTTCGAGGGCTACGAGCCGTGGTTCGGTGAGATCCGCGCCCGCGAGCGGGGGTCGTTGGTCGCCGATCGCACCGGCCCCGCCACCACCTACGCGATGGTCAACCTGCAGGACCGGGCGACGATGATGATCGGCCCCGGGACGGCGGTGTACCAGGGCATGATCGTCGGCGAGAACAGTCGCGCCGGTGACATGGACGTCAACGTCTGCCGCGAGAAGAAGCTCACGAACATGAGGGCTTCATCGTCGGACGAGACCGTCAAGCTCACGCCGCACCGGGAGCTGTCGCTCGAGCACGCGCTCGAGTTCATCGCCACCGACGAGTGCGTCGAGGTGACACCGAAGACCATCCGCCTCCGCAAGGTCCACCTCGACCCGCAGGACCGCCACCGCGCCGCCAAGCAGCTCGCCAGCGCGACCAGCTGACGAGCTCAGCCGGCGAACGCGTCATCGCCCGCGGCTTCGGCGCTCCCCGCGCCCTCGATCTCGCCGAAGCTGGTCCCGTAGATCTCCGCGAAGTCCCGCAGGATCTCGTCGAACGGGAGATCGGTGTAGCTCCCGCGCTCGCGCACGTACTCCATGTGGCGGTTGCCGGCCTGGTCGTAGGGATGCATGAGGGCGTCGTGCGTTCCGTCGAACTCCAGCGCCTTCACACCGAAGCGGTCGCAGAGCTCGATGTTGAACGCCGTCGACAGCTTGAACCACCGCAGGTCGCCGACGCCACGGGCACCGGGACGAGCTCGATCGGGGAGCAGCAGCTCGGCGTAGCCGTGCCAAGCGAACAGGTCGGTGCCCATCGTCGCCGACA
>DATHUU010000193.1:0-7046 GCA_035461925.1 Ilumatobacter sp. | reverse complement strand
GACTACGGCTTCACCGAGCTGTTCGTGCCGGGCACCAGCGAGTACCGGCCGCTCGCCGTCGCGATCGGCGTGCTGTCGTTCTACGTGCTCGTCGCCGTACAGGCGACCTCGTACATGCGTCGGTGGCTCTCGAAGCGGGTCTGGCACGGCGTCCATCTGCTCTCGTACGGCCTGGTATGGGCCGCCGCCGTCCACGCCGGCATGGCGGGGACCGACACCGTGAACCGCGCCTACCAGGTGCTGGCACTCCTCCTCACGATGATCGCCGTCGCCGCCACGGTCGTGCGCGTCCTCACCCCCGCCAAACGCCGCGCCGTCACCTGACCCGTTCGGGTGGGAGCTCGTCAGGCGATGCCGGAGAGCCAGCGGCGGACGTTCTCGCCGAGCTCGTCGATCGCGTAGCCGCCCTCCTGGAGCACGACGGTCGGGAGGCCGAGCTCGCCGACCAGCGCCCCGCAGGACTCGAAGCCGTCGGGCGTGAGCGCGAGGTCGCTGATCGGATCACCGACGTAGGTGTCGAGTCCGAGCGACACGACGAGCAGCTCGGCGCCCGACGCCGAGATCTCCGCGCAGGCCGCCGTCAGCGCCGCGAGGTACGCGTCGTCGTCGGTCCGTTCCGGCAACGGGAAGTTCGACGTCGCCCCCGCTCCGGCACCGGTGCCGGTCTCGTCGCGGTACCCGGTGAGGTAGGGGTAGGCCCGCTTCGGGTCGCCGTGCAGCGAGACGAACTGGACATCCCCGCGGTCGTAGAAGATCTGCTGCGTGCCGTTGCCGTGGTGGTAGTCGACGTCGAGCACGGCGACCTTGCCGGCCGTCGTGGCCGCGAGGTGGTTCGCCACGACGGCGGCGTTGTTGAAGAAGCAGTAGCCGCCGTAGAGCGACCGGCTGGCATGGTGTCCGGGTGGTCGACAGAGACCGTACGCGACGCGGTCACCGCCGAGCACGGTGGCGGCCGCGGTGAGGGCGACGTCGACCGAGGATCGGGCGGCGTCGTAGGTGCCCTGCGTGAGCGGCGTGGTGGTCTCGTAGCACCACCAGCCGAGGCGGGCACTGATCGACGTCGGCTCTCCGGCGGGTTCCATCCCCTCGCGCAACCCCGGCATGGCGAACACGTCGGGCACCACGTCGTGCGTCGGCCCGTTCGCCCGCTGATAGAGCTCCCATGCCGTCTCCAGGAACTCGACGAGACCGAGATGGTGCACCGCTTCGATCGGTGCCGGCCCCCAGTCGTCGGGCGCGACGAACTCGAACGCGTCGTCGGCGGCGAGCGCGGCCCGGATGATCTCGGCCCGACCCGGGTGCTCGAACGGCTCTTGCAGCGCCCCCGCCTCGACCTCCGCGCGGGGGTGGTGGTGTCGGTGTCGCAGTGTGTACACGACCTTCACGGCTGCTGCCTCCGGCCCATGCCCGCCATCCTCGCATCTCACCGTCGCAGCCGCGGAAAATCCCGGCGGACGTGACGTGACACGGTCGCCGGCGTCGACCAGAATGTGACGAACGGGTGACAGCGGGCGGCGGCAACCCAGTTCTCCATCCTCAGGGACACGACATGCGGATCCAATCGCGGTACACCGGCCGGAGAGTGCTCGACGAGCACGGCCTCGCCCTCGGCGTCGTGACCGACGTCGCCTACGACGCGCACACCCAACGTCCCGAGTACCTGGTGGTCAACCCGGGTCCTCTCCGCCGCGCGCACTACGTGCCGGTGCACGGCGCGGCGGAGACCGAGGACGGCACGATCGTCGTGCCGTGGGACAAGGACTGGTTCAAGCTGGCACCGGCCGCGAGCGGGCACACCGGGTTGCGGCCACGCGAACGGCGCGAGCTCGAGACCCATTACGCCCGCTGACGACGGAGATCAGACGGCGACCGACGATCAGACGTCGACCAGCTCGAGCTCCTCGGTGAGGTAGAGCTCGCGGCACTTGGCCCGCTGGAGCTTGCCCGAGCTCGTCTTGGGCAGGGTGCCCGGCTTCACGAGCATCACGTCGCGGGGCGGGAGACCGCACACCTCGAGCGTGCGGTGATGGATGTCGTGGCTCACGGCATCGAGATCGTCGGCGCGCACCTCGGCGACGACGACGACCGACTCCTTGCCCTTGTAGCCCTCCATGCCGAACGCGATCACGTTGCCGGCCCGCACGCCGTCGAGGCCGCCGACGGCCCGTTCGATGTCCTCCGGGAACACGTTGCGGCCGCCCACGATGATGACGTCCTTGATGCGGCCGCACAGGACGAGCTGACCGTCGAGAATGTAGGCGAGGTCGCCGGTGCAGAGCCAGTCGTCGTGGAACAGCGCCCGGGTGGCGTCCTCCCGCTTGTAGTAGCCCGGGGTGACCGACGTGCCGCGCAGCAGCAGCTCACCGACGTGCCGTTCGGGGAGCTCCTCGTAGCTCTCGGGGTTCACGACCTTCATCTCCATGCCGGGCACGGCGGTGCCGAGCAACGGGATCCGGCGCGCCCGCACGGCCAGGTCGTCAGGATCGACGATCTCGACCGGCTTCGCGACCCGTGATCGTTCGAGCACCTCACGGTCGACCGTGTCGCACGTCAGACCGGCGCCACGCTTCGGAAAGGACGCCCCGATCGCGGTCTCGGCCATGCCGAACGCCGGGAACACGGCACCGGGCGCGAACCCGAACGGTGCCGCGGCCTCGACGAACGCCTCGACGGCCCTCGGGTCGACCGGCTCGGCACCGCTGAGCGCGAGGGTGAGGGTCGACAGGTCGAGCCGTTCACCCTTCTTCGCCGCCATCTTGAGCGCCCGGGTCGCCAGCACCCACGAGAAGTTGGGGCCGGCGGTCGCGGTACCGTTCCAGTCGGAGATCCACTGCATCCAGTTGCCCGGGTGCGCCATGAAGTCCTGGGGCGCCGCCTGGACGAGCTGGACACCGGTGGTCATCGGGATCGCGAGGAACCCGACGAGCCCCATGTCGTGGTACAGCGGGAGCCACGACACCATGACCTCGTCGGCGGTGAGCTCGGCCGCCTCGGCGCAGGCGTCGATGTTCGCCGTGAGCACCCGATCCGGGATCATCACACCCTTCGGCTCGCTCGTCGAACCCGACGTGTACTGCAGGATCACCAATCGGTTCGGGTCGTGCGACGGCAGCTCCAGCCGGTCCGCGGACGGCACGTTCGGCGCCCCGGGGAGCACCGAACCCATCGGCTCGATCGGCGGGTCGCCGGGCGCCGGCTCGTAGAACGGGGCGAGCTGGTCGTCGATCAGGACGAGCTTGGCATCGCCGTGACGGATGCGTGCCCGCGTCGAGTTGACGAACTCGTCGAGGGAACCCATCCGCATCGGGAGTGGTAACACCATCGACGCGACGCCGGCGAGCCAGCATCCCCGAACCACGGTCATCAGCTCGCGGCTCGTGGGGCCGAGCACGGCGACGTGGTCGCCGGGCAGGAGACCCTTCGCATGGAGCGCAGCGCCGACGGCACGAGCCTCGTCGTGGATCTGTCGCCACGGCACGAACACGGGACCGTCGGGCGCGACCGAGTGCCCGACGAAGCGGACACCGTGATCGGAGTCGGCGGCTCGCTCCAGTCGCTCGATCGTCGACAGGGGGGTCGAACTCATGGATCGCGACGTTACCGGCTGACTGGCTCCCGGGGAGGCCGTCGGGCAGGTCTCAACGTACCGATCCCGAGCAGCCCGATGCCGGATCACGGGACATGGGCGGCACAGTCGCTACGTTCGGCCTCATGAGCGGTCGCATCACGACCTCCAGCGTGCACGCCAACGGGGTCGACTTCACGTACCTGGAATGCGGGTCGGGGCCGCTGGCGCTCTGCCTGCACGGGTTCCCCGACAGCGCCCACACCTGGCGGCACCTCCTGCCGGCGCTCGCCGACGCCGGGTTCCGCGCCGTCGCGCCGTTCATGCGTGGCTACGCGCCGACCAGCGTGCCCGAGGACGGGTTGTTCCAGACGGGCGTGCTGTCCGCCGACGCCAACGCGCTGCACGATGCACTGGGTGGTGGGGAGGACGCGGTGCTGGTCGGCCACGACTGGGGCGCGCCGGCGGTCTACGGCGCCGCCGTCGGCGCACCCGACCGATGGCGACGGGTCGTCGGCATGGCGGTCCCACCCGGCGGCGCGTTGGGCGCCGCGTTCCTCACCAACCGCGACCAGCTCAAGCGCAGCTGGTACATGTTCTTCTTCCAGCACCCGCTCGCCGACCTGATCGTCCCCGCCGACGACCTCGCCTTCATCGACCAGCTCTGGGCCGACTGGTCACCCGGGTACGACGCGACCGCCGAGCTGCCCCACGTGAAGGCATGCCTCCACGAGCCGATCAACCTGTCCGCCGCACTCGGCTACTACCGAGCGGCCCTGGGGACGGGTCCGCGGCACCCCGACTACGACCCGATCGAGGCAGCCACGGGTGACGTGCTCCCGCAGCCGACGCTGTACCTGCACGGCCGTGACGACGGCTGCGTCGGCGTCGAGGTGGCCGAGATGGCGACGTCGATGTGCCCGTGGGCGAAGGTCGAGGTCGTGAGCGGCGCGGGTCACTTCCTGCAGCTGGAGCGGCCGTCGGTGGTCAACGAGCTCGTCGTCGGCTTCCTCACCGCCTCGTGATGCTGCCGGTCGGGACGAGGAGTCGCTCGACACCCAGCCGCATCGCCCGGCCGACCGCGGCACGGTCGAGGCCCTGACGGCGAAGCTGTTCCCAGGTCTCGTACGACGTGAGTGCCGCCACGACGGCCAAGAGCTCGCGGCGCCTGGCCGGGCGCAGGTGGTCCAGCTCGCCGGCGAAGTGCTCGCTCAGCTGGTCGGCGAGCGTGGCTCGGACCCGCCCGAGCGCATCGTCGAGCTCGGGCACGGTGAGCGCCTGGGCCCGGGCCAAGCGCGCCATCGGGTCGATCGTCTCGTAGAGGCGCTGCCGGGCCTCGACCAACGTGGTGATCCGGCGCGCCAGTGCGTGCTCTCCGATGCCAGGGACGTCGAGCAGGTGCTCGTAGCGCTCGAGGTAGCGCTGGATGCCCTGTCGGCGCAGATCGTCGAGGCTGTCGAAGTAGCGGAACACCGACGCGGTCGAGACCCCGGCGCGGGCGGCCACCTCCTCCGCGGTGGGCGGTGTGTACCCGGCGAGCACCAGGTCGATCATCGCGTCGACGACGGCAACTCGGCCCTGCTCGCGCCGGAGCCGACGCCCGTCGACCTTGTCCGCCTTGCTGCGATCCACCACGTTCACTCCTCGACCAGTCTTCGGCCACTCCTCGACCACTCTTCGACCACTCTTCGACCACTCTTCGACCCGGGTCGGACACGACGCAAACTTTTGCGAGTTACACTCGCAAAAGATCTTGACAGCCACGCTCGCAGAACGCAAGATCGGATCTCGTGACGGGACACACCGAAGCATCACGCGCCCGCATCGGGCGCACACTGGCCGAGTCCGAGGCGTGGTTCGACCAGCCTCCGCACCCGGGCGACGCCGCACCGAACGTGGTGATGATCCTGCTCGACGACACCGGCTTCGCACAGTTCGGGTGCTACGGGTCCGAGATCGACACGCCGCACGTCGACCGGCTCGCCGGCGACGGCCTGCAGTTCACGAACTTCCACGTCACCCCGCTCTGCTCCCCCACCCGCGCCTCGCTGCTGACCGGGCGTTCGCAGCACGCCGTCGGGATGCGCTCGGTGTCGAACTTCCGGACCGGGTTCCCCCACCAGCTCGGGCACATCTCCAACCATGCTGCGACGGTCGCCGAGGTCCTCAAGACCGAGGGCTACGCCACCTTCTGCGCCGGCAAGTGGCACCTCGCCCCGATGGACCAGTGCTCCGCCGCCGGCCCGTTCGACCAGTGGCCGCTCGGCCGCGGGTTCGACCGCTTCTACGGCTTCCTCGAGGGCGAGACCGACCAGTTCCACCCGCAGCTGGTCGCCGACAACCACCCGATCGACCCGCCCGCCGGGCCCGAGGACGGTTACCACGTCAGCGAGGATCTCGTCGACCAGCTGCTCCGCATGATCAGCGACAGCAAGGGGGTCCGACCGGACCGACCCTTCTTCGCCTACCTCCCGTTCGGCGCGACCCACGCACCGCACCAGGCCCCGCCCGAGTACCTCACCAAGTACCGTGGTGCGTTCGACGAGGGCTGGGACGTCGTCCGCGAGCGGTGGTACCGCCACCAGCTCGAGCTGGCCGTGATCCCCGAGGGCACGCACCTCGCGCCGCGCAACCCCGGCGTGGAGCCGTGGGACGAGCTGCCCGAGAACCAGCAGCGCCTCGCCGCTCGGCTGCAGGAGGCGTTCGCCGCGTTCCTCGACCATACCGACGATCAGATCGGGCGGCTCGTCGAGGGTCTCCGGGCGATGGGTGAACTCGACGACACCCTCCTCATCGTGCTGGCCGACAACGGTGCATCACAGGAGGGCGGGCCGTTCGGGGTGATGCACGAGATGAAGTTCTTCAACTTCATCCTCGAGACTCCCGACGAGGCGATCGCCCGGATCGACGACATCGGCGGCCCGCACAGCCACACCAACTACCCGTGGGGCTGGGCACAGTGCGGCAACACCCCGTTCAAGTGGTACAAGCAGAACACCCACGAGGGCGGTGTGCACGTGCCGATGATCGTCCACTGGCCGGCCCGGATCGGGGACGACCAGCGGGGCACGAAGCGGCGTCAGTTCGTGAACGTCGCCGACATCGTCCCGACGATCTACGACTTGCTCGGCGTCACGCCACCGGCGGTGTTCGAGGGCCGCGAGCAGCTCCCGGTGAGCGGTCACTCGTTCGCCTCGGTGCTCGACGACCCACACGCACCTGCCACCAACCAGCTGCAGTACTTCGAGATGGCCGGCTCGCGGGCGCTCGTCGCCGAGCTCGACGGCGGACTGTGGAAGGCCGTGTGCAAGCACACCCCGGGCGCCGACTACGACACCGAGCCGTGGGAGCTCTACCACCTCGACGGAGACTGGTCGGAGTGCGACGACCTCGCCGCCGACCACCCCGCGCGACTTGCCGAGCTGATCGCGCGGTGGTGGGCCGAGGCCGAGCGACACGGTGTCCTCCCGCTCGAAGATCG
>DATHUU010000192.1:0-14879 GCA_035461925.1 Ilumatobacter sp. | reverse complement strand
CCGGGGGCAGATCGTGGACCGGATCGTTGGTGCCCGAGGTGGCGGCGTCGGCGTTGCCGCTCGACAGGTAGGCCGGGTCACCCATGCCGGGGTCGTAGGCCCCGAGCCGCGGCTCGACGATCCGTTGGGTCACCACCACGGCGACGACGGCGAGGAGGAGCGAGGAGGCGATCGCGAAGTAGAAGTTGGCCGTGACGTCGATCGGCTCGGCGTCGGTGAGCCCGATCGCCTCGTTCGTGATCTCGGTCAGCATGCTGTCGATCGGGGTGATCAGCATGTTGACCGCGAAGATGGCGCTGACGCCCGCGTACGCCGCTGCCAGACCGGCCAACGGGTGCCGGCCGAGCGCGAGGAACGCCGTCGCGGACAGCGGGATCAGGATCAGGTAGCCCGCATCGGACGCCACGCTCGACAACACGCCCACGAGGATGATGAAGAACGCGATCAGCTGCCGCGGTGCGGCGTCGACGAGCTTGCGGATCAGCGCCGCCATCAGCCCCGCCTTCTCGGCGACGCCGACACCGGCCATCGCGACGAACGTCACGGCGACGACGGCGAACCCCGCGAAGTTGTTGACGAACGACGAGAGCATGAACCGGATCCCATCGATCGACAGCAGCGACTGGACGTCGAACGTCTGCTCCTCGAGGATGTAGTCGGGGACCTCGAAGACCTCCTGCGTGCGGACGTCGTAGGGCACGATCGACCCGCCGAGCGCATCCCGCAGGTCGCGAAGCTCTTCGATCGGGACCGGCACCGCGATCGTCTCGGTGACGCCCACGTCGAAGGCGGCGAGCACCGCCGAGAGCACCGCGATGAACGCGATGAGATACAGGAACATGATGACCGGATGGGGGACCTTGTTCCCGGCGCGTTCGATCCCGTCGAGCAGTCGCTCCGAACGGGTCTTGCCCACGGGTTCCACGATCGCTTCGCTCATCTCCACTCCTCGTATCGGGCGGACTCGGCCGGGGGCGCGAACTGGGGCGCGCTGGCCGTCACCTCACCACGAGCCGTCGATCGGCGATACACCCGAATCGGGTAGACGGTCGAGCCGGCAGATGCGGCTCACCGTGCACCGCGGACCAGACGGCCCGGCGTCGCGCCGGTCGACTCACCGTCGATCACCACCTCGGTGCCGGCCACGATCGTGTGGCGGTAGCCCGTCGCTCGCTGCAGTATGCGACGACCGCCCGCCGGCAGGTCGTACACGATCTCGGGTCTGTGCAGCCGGAGCGCGTCGAAGTCGATCACGTTGAGGTCGGCCCGCTTGCCCGGCGCGAGCACGCCACGGTCGGTCAGTCCGACGGTCTCGGCCGTCATCCGACACTGCTTGGCGATCAGCGTCTCGACGGGAATGCGACCGCGAGGACGGTCTCGGCCCCACCACTGGAGCAAGGTGGTCGGGAAGCTGACGTCGCAGATCGTCCCGACGTGCGCGCCACCGTCGGACAGCCCGGGGACGGCCGCAGGGTGACGCAGCATCTCACCGACCACGTCGAGGTTCTCGGCGGCCCAGTTGAGGATCGGCTGGTAGAGCAATGCCCTCCCACCGTCCTCCACCAGCCAGTCGTAGGCGACGTCGGCCGGTTCTCGGCCCGCGCGCTCGGCGACCGCAGCGACCGAGTCGGACGGGTCGGGCTCGTAGTTCGGCGGATCGCCGAGCCGGAAGATGAAGGCGTAGCGGTTGATCGCCCGGCTGCCGAGCAGCTTGTCCTCGACGCGCACCCCGTCGACGATGGCACGGCGGACGTCGGGGTGGCGCATGTGGGCGACGCGCTCGGCGAGCGGGAGATCGGCGATGTCGACGTACGCCGGGCTGAACATGAACGGATGCAGCGTGGCCTCCAACCCGAGCATCAGACCGACGGCGCGGGCGCCCACCTGACCCCGCATCGGCACGCCCTGGGCGGTGGAGGCGGCGAAGTAGTCGAGCTCGGTCCGCCAGTCGTCCGGCGTGCGCGGCCCCTGGGCGATCGACACCGAGATCGGTCGGCCGGACTCGGCGGCCATCCGGTGGAACAGCTGGATCTCGCCGTCGAGGTCGATGAAGTCGGTGACCACCTGCAGCACACCGGTCCCGGCGTCGCCCAGCGCTCTCGCGATCCCGACCAGCTCGTCGGCCTCGGCCTTCAGGGTCGGGGTCGGCTCGCCGAGGCTGGTGCGGTGGTTCAGCGTGCGGCTCGTCGTGAACCCGAGCGCCCCCGCCTCGACGGCCTCGCGGGCGAGGCGTGCCATCTCGTCGATGTCGTCGGGTGTCGCCGGCTGCTGGGTCGCACCCCGCTCCCCCATCACGTGCAATCGCAGCGCGCCGTGGGGCACCTGTGCCGCGAGGTCGATGTCGCGTGGCCGACGCTCGAGCGCGTCGAGGTACTCGGGGAACGACGACCAGTCCCAGGCCAGGCCTTCGTGGAGGGCGGTCCCGGGGATGTCCTCGACCCCTTCCATGAGCTGGATCAGCCGTTCGCGGTTGTGCTCGGCGACCGGTGCGAAACCGACCCCGCAGTTCCCCATCACCACGGTGGTGACCCCGTGCCAGCTCGACGGGGCGAGCTGGCGGTCCCAGGTCGCCTGCCCGTCGTAATGGGTGTGGATGTCGACGAACCCCGGCGTGACGAGCTGCCCCTCGGCGTCGATCTCGCGGTGACCGCGGCCGTCGACCGATCCACCGGCCCTCGAGCTGATCTCGGTGATCACCCCGTCGGTGACGGCGACGTCGCCGACGAAGCGGTCGCCGCCGGTCCCGTCGACGACCGTCCCGTTGCGGATCACCAGATCGTGCTCGGCCATCGCAGGCCCCCTTTCAACGGCGCCCATGGTACGGACCGCCGACGGGTCCCGCCGAGCACGCACGTCCCCAGTATCGGTCGGGAAGCGGATCGGATCGAGCACGCCGGACAACGAATCCCCGGCGTGCCATTCGGCTCTGTACACGGATCGCGGCACACGGTGGAATCGAACCAGGGCGGGGCCGAGCCAGGGGTCGGGACAGATCGAGGAGGACGAGGTGATCTTCGAGAACCGCGAAGAGGGCGGCAGGCGGCTCGCCGCCGCGCTCGAACATCTCATGGGGCGGGCCGACATCGTCGTGGTCGGCCTGCCACGGGGCGGCGTTCCGGTCGCGGCGCAGGTCGCCGAGGCGCTGGACGCTCCACTCGACGTGATCGTCGTCCGAAAGCTGGGTGTGCCGTACCAACCCGAGCTCGCGATGGGCGCCATCGGCGAGGACGGCGCCCGAGTGGTCGACGACGAGATCGTCCGGCTCGCGCACGTCTCGGCCGAGGAGCTGTCGGCCGTCGAGGCGCGAGAGCAGGCCGAGCTGACCCGCCGGGCCGAGCGATTCCGGCGGGGCCGGTCGCGCCTCCCGCTCGGCGGTCGTCACGTGATCGTGGTCGACGACGGCATCGCGACCGGGTCGACGATGCGGGCGGCCTGCGCGGTCGCCCGTATCGAAGGTGCGGAGCGGATCACGATCGCCGTGCCGGTCGCGCCAGCGGACTGGACACGACGGCTCGCTGGACTGGCCGACGAGTACGTCGCGGTCGCGACACCCCTGGACTTCATGGCGGTCGGGCGCTTCTACCGCGACTTCCGCCAGACGAGTGACGACGAGGTCGTCGAGATCCTGGACGCGGCCGCAGCACGGATGAGCCCGTCGGCCGTGCCGTCATCCGATGAACGACCCGATGGCGGCCGACCGGTCGTCGACGAGGACGTCGAGATCCGGGTCGACGGCACGATCCTGGCCGGCCACCTCACGGTGCCGCCCGACGCCCACGGCCTCGTCGTGTTCGCCCACGGGAGCGGCAGCAGCCGGCACAGCCCCCGGAACCGGTTCGTCGCCAGGGTCCTGGAGCGTGCCGGCCTGGCGACGCTGCTGTTCGACCTGCTGACCCACGACGAGGAGGTGTCGCGCGCCAACGTGTTCGACATCGGACTGCTGGCGCACCGTCTCGTGGCGGTCACCGAGTGGGCGCACCGTCGGTCCCGCTCGGGGGAGCTGCCGATCGGGTTCTTCGGTGCCAGCACCGGAGCGGCTGCTGCGCTCGTCGCCGCTGCAGACCCCACGTCCGAAGCACGCGCGGTCGTGTCGCGAGGTGGCCGACCCGACCTCGCCGGGTCGGCGCTGAGCCTGGTGCGCGCCCCGACGTTGCTCGTCGTCGGCGCACGCGACTCGGTGGTGCTCGACCTGAACCACCGTGCCCGCACCCGGCTCACGTGCCCGAGCGAGTTGAGCATCGTCCCAGGGGCCAGCCACCTGTTCGAGGAACCGGGCACCCTCCAGACCGCCGCCGAGCTGGCGCGCGATTGGTTCGTCCGGTACCTCACGCCCCTCGACCCCCCGACTCGGTCCGCCTCGTCCGCTGCCGCCGACCAGGACGTGTCCGGATCGGGCGTCAGTCGTCGAGCTTGAGGGCGGAGATGAAGACGTCGCCGGGCACCTCGACGCGCCCGATCGACTTCATCTTCTTCTTGCCCTCCTTCTGCTTCTCGAGCAGCTTGCGCTTGCGGCTGATGTCGCCGCCGTAGCACTTGGCGAGGACGTCCTTGCGCTTGGCCTTCACCGTCTCGCGGCTGATGACCTTGCCGCCGATCGCCGCCTGGATCGGCACGTCGAACATCTGCCGCGGGATCAGCTCTTTGAGCTTCTCGCACATCCGTCGCCCGTACGACTCCGCGTTCTCGCGGTGCACGATCGTGGAGAACGCGTCGGCGGGAACCCCGTTCAGGAGGATGTCGACCTTGACCAGGTTCGCCTTCTGGTAGCCCGCCGGCTCGTAGTCGAGGCTCGCGTACCCCTGGCTGCGCGACTTGAGCTGGTCGAAGAAGTCGACGACGACCTCGGCGAGCGGGATCTCGTAGTCGAGCTCGACCCGTTCGGGCGACAAGTACTCCATCCGCTTCATCTCGCCGCGCCGGCTCTGGCAGAGGTCCATGAGCGTGCCGGTGTACTCCTTCGGCGTGATGATCGACACCTTGAAGACCGGCTCCTCGATGTGGTCGATCTTCTGGATCACGGGCAGCTCGCTGGGGTTGCTCACCACCGTGTACGACCCGTCGGTCTGCGTCACCCGATACTCGACCGACGGCGCGGTCGCGATGAGCGCGAGACCGAACTCGCGCTCCAAGCGCTCCTTCACGATCTCCATGTGGAGCAGGCCGAGGAAGCCGCACCGGAACCCGAACCCCAGCGCACCGGACGACTCGGGCGTGTACGTGATCGACGCGTCGTTGAGCCTGAGCTTGGCGAGGGAGTCGCGGAGATCCTCGAAGTCGTCACCGTCGATCGGGAACAGGCCCGAGAACACCATCGGCTTGGGGTCCTGGTACCCGGGGAGGGGGTCGGTCGACCCCTTCGACGCGGTGGTGACCGTCTCTCCGGAGCGGGCGTCGCCGACTTCCTTGATGCCGGCGATCAGGTACCCGACCTCGCCGGGCCCGAGATGTTGCACCGGGGTGGGCACCGGCTTGCGCACGCCGATCTCGAGCGCCTCGTGGTCGGCGCCGGCCTGCATGAAGCGGAGCTTGTCGTTGCTGCGCAGATGTCCGTTCACCACCCGTACGGACGACACGACACCGCGGTACTGGTCGAACTGCGAGTCGAAGATGAGCGCCTGGAGGGGAGCGTCCGGGTCACCGACCGGGGGCGAGATCTTGGCGGCGATCGCATCGAGCAGCTCGGGAACACCCTCGCCGGTCTTGGCGGAGATCTTCAAGATGTCCTCGGCCGGGATGCCGAGCACGTTCTCGATCTCCATCGCGTACCGGTCGGGGTCGGCAGCCGGGAGGTCGATCTTGTTGAGGCAGGCGACGATCTCGAGATCGTGCTCGAGTGCCAGGTAGCAGTTGGCGAGCGTCTGGGCCTCGATGCCCTGCGCGGCGTCGACGACGAGCACGACGCCTTCGCACGCGGCGAGCGACCGGCTCACCTCGTAGCCGAAGTCGACGTGGCCGGGCGTGTCGATCAGGTGATACACGTGATCGTTCCACTCCACCCGCACGTTCTGCGCCTTGATGGTGATGCCGCGCTCGCGCTCCAGGTCCATCGAGTCGAGGTACTGCGCCTTCATGTCCCGCGCATCGACCGCGCCGGTGATCTCGAGGATGCGATCGGACAACGTCGACTTGCCGTGATCGATGTGCGCGATGATCGAGAAGTTGCGGATCCGGGACAGCTCCATGGAAGCTCCCACGCTATCGGCGCGACCCCTCACGACCGTTGGGCACGCCCGGTGCCGTCGGCGCCGGGCGTTGGGGTTCCCGACGGGGCGCCGGTAGCATCGTTTCGCTGCTCGGTGGAGGTTCCATCGAGTCCACGATCGAACACAAGAGGGAATGCCCCGTGGCGAACATCAAGAGCCAGAAGAAGCGCAACATCACCAACGCCAAGGCGCACGAGCGCAACAAGGCCGTCCGCAGCGAGCTGAAGAGCCGCATCAAGACCGCCACGGCGACCGGTGACGAGGAAGCCGTCCGCCAGGCGATCAAGCGCATCGACACGGCTGCCCAGAAGGGCGTCATCCACAAGAACGCGGCGGCCCGCAAGAAGAGCCGCCTGATGAAGAAGGTCGCCGCCAGCGCCTGACGCATCACCCCTCGATCCGACACGAGCCCGGTGCCAGCGCACCGGGCTCGTTCGCGTCCCGGACCGCTCAATCGGCGGTGCGGCGACGTCAGCTACGGTCGGGGCCATGTTCCGAAGGATGCGTGAGGGTTGGGAGCTGACGAAGAAATCGTGGTCGGTGGTGCGGCAGCACCCGAGGCTGCTGCGACTCACGATCACGGGTGGGCTCATCGCGCTGCTGGTTGCGGTGATCGTCGGCGGACCGGGCGTGTGGCTGTCGACGTCCGACGTCGACAGCACCCGCTACGCCGGCTGGGCCCTGCTCGCCATCGCGTCCTACGTCGCATCGTTCTTCGTCATCTACTACAACGTCGCGTTGGCGGCCGCGGCCGACGATGCGCTCGCGGGGCGTGAACCCGACCTCGACGCCGCCAAGGCTCGCGCGCGGCAGCAGCTGCCGGCGATCGCCGGGTGGGCGTTGGTGTCGATGATCGTCGCCCTGCTCATCAACGGGATCCGCGACAAGGGCGGCGCCACCGGCCGGATCCTCGGCGCGGTCGGAGCTGCGGCGTGGGGGTTCGTGACCTTCTTCGTCGTCCCCGTCCTGGCGTTGGAGGGGATCGGCCCGATCGCCGCGATCAAGCGGTCGGGGCAGCTCGTCCGCCAGAAGTGGGGTCAGCAGGCGACCGGCAACATCGCCATCGGCGGCTTCGCCACGGCGGCGTCGATGCTGGGCGGGATCGTCCTGGTCGTCGGCGTCGTGTTGCTCGTCACCGGGGTCACCGCCAACATCGCGATCGGCGTCGTGCTCGTCGCCCTCGGCGGGGCGATCGTCATCGTCAGCTCGGTCGTCGCGGGCGCGATGCGCGGTGTGTTCGGCGTCGCGCTCTACCACTTCGGCGTCGACGACGAGGCCCGTGGGCCGTTCGACCGCGCCGAGCTCGCCGCGGCGGCGAGCTGAGGTCAGCGGCGACCGGAGGGGCCGAGGCGGCTGAGGCGAGCGACGAGCACCTCCATCACGGTCTCGCTGTCGAGGTCGGTGTCGCCACGCAGGTCGAGGTCGGCATCGGCCAACAGCTGGATCGCCCGCTGGACGTTGCCGCCCCCGAGCCGCCGATAGTTGGCGAGCGCCTTCCTGGCCGGGAACCCGGCCTTGATGCCCATCGCCTCAGCGGCATCGTGCTCGGAGCGGGCATCGACGCCGTCGAGCCGGGCGAGCTTGGTGTAGTGACCGTGCAGGATCGCCATGATCTGGAGCGGGTGCCGGTCGGCACCGTGCATCATGCGGGCCATCAACGTGAGTGCCACCGCGGTCCGGCCGTCGTCGATCGCGTCGGTGAGATCCCAGGGCGGCACGCCGCCTGCCTCCCCGAGGAACGGCTCGACCTCGTCCACGCCGATCTTGACCCCGTCGCCATAGGCCGATCGGATCACGCCCAGGAGTCCCTCCAGCCGGCCGACTCCCTCACCGAGCTGCTCCGCGACGCGTGCTGCAGCGGCACCGTCGAGGCGGATGCCGTGTGCCTCGGCCTCGGCGCGGACCCACGCCTGACGGTCCTTGGCCCGGTTGGGCGGGGTCGTGCTGGTCGAGGTGCCACCGGCTGCCTTGACGGCGTCCGTGAGCTTCTTCGCGAGACGTCCACCGCCGGCCACCAACACGAGCTCGGTGGTCTCGAGCGGGTTGTCGAGGTAGTCGAGCAGCGCGATGAGCTCCTCGGCGCTGAAGCGGCCGACGTTCCGTGCGACCACGACCCGCCGGTCGGCCAAGAACGGCATCGTCTGCGCGGCGTCGGCGACCTGGCGCACCTCGTACTCGTCGCCGTCGAACTCGTCGACCATCAGGGTCCTGTCACCGTCGCCGACGAGCTGGTGCACGAGATCGTGCGCCTTGGAGCGCAGGATCGACTCGTCGTCACCGGTCAGCAGATGCACTCCCATGGCGACCTCTGTTCATAGCAGCCGCCAGGGCCACCGCGGCAACGATCATCGCCCAACCGATCCAGACTCCTGCGCCCTCGGGTTCGAGGCGCTCGCCCAGCACCGCCACGGTGTCGACCCATCGCACACCGACCCGGCACGGGAACATCACGATCGGCGCCAACGGCGGCACGAACCCGGCCACCAGCCCAGCCGGCATCCCGTACAACATCACGAATCCGGCCACCGGCACCGCCAACAGGTTCGCCGGCACGCTCACCACCGGCAGCCGTCCGAACACCAGCACGGCGGGCAGCACGACGCCCACCTGGGCGCCGAGGGTCACCCCGACGGGCATGGCCATCGCCCCCAGCCAGTCGAGGCGTGCCGCCAGCCACGGCCCGACCACGGCGACGCCGGCGGTCGCCCCGACCGACAGCCAGAACCCGACCGAGTGCACCAACAAGGGGTCGACGAGCAGCAACCCGATCACGGCCAACACGAGCAGCCGCCACGGACCACGCATCCGGCCGGACACGAACGCGGTCGCCGACAACGACGCCATGGCGCCGGCGCGCACGATCGACGGCTCGAAGCGGGTCAGGCTCACGAACCACCCGATCAACGCCAGCGTGACCGCCCACCGCCACCAGGGGCGCAGGATCCTGAGCACGGGACCCGCCGCGGCCAACACGAACGCCACGTTCTGACCGGACACCGCCGTCAGGTGCGACAGCCCGCTGGCTCGGAAGCGAGCGATCATCTCCCGCGGCTGGTCGCGGTCGTCACCCACGACGAGCCCTCTGAACAGCGAGCCGTCGTCGCCGGGAAGCGCCGATGCCCCTCGCTCGATCGCCGACCGGACGCGGTTGGAGGCTCGGTCGACGCCCGAGCCGGCGTGCACGTCGCTCGCCCACTCGATCTGCAGCTCACCCACGACGTGCTGCCACGCCACCCGGCCGCTGCGCTCGGCGTCGAGTGCGACGCGCTCGCCTGCGAGATGCACGTACTCCCCTCCCCGCCACCGCGTGGCCCGCTGTTGGCGGGCGCGCCCACGGACCCAGGCCTCGAAGCGCTCCCCGTCCAGCTCGACGATCACCCGGGTCGCCCCGCCGAAGGGCTGCGGGTCGTCGACCAGTCGGGCCCACCCCTGGAACGGTCCGAGCTCGTCAGGTGCCAGCGCGTCGTGAGCGACGCCCGCCCGCCAGGTCGACGTGAGGGCGATGACGAGGAGCACGACGAGGGCGCGTGGCGGCGAGACCTCGAAGCGTCGCGTGATCACCCACCCCACGAAGGCGAGCCCCGTCGCGACACCGAAGGACCGCTGGTGGCAGCACACCGCGGTGACGACCGCGGCGCCGGTGAGCAACGGCATCGACAGCGGGTGGCCGGATCGGGGGCCGATCAAGCCGTAGGCTCGTCGGATCGATACCGCCGTCCGCCACCACCGACCCGGCGCCGCCGCGCCCGGTGACGGACCGGTCACCGCCGGCCCCCGGTGGTACCGGGCCCGCATCCGGCTGTTCGGGCCCTTCCTGGGCCTCGTGCCCATGGCGATCCTCGGTGGCGCCGCGCTCGTGGCGCTGCGGCTCGGCGACGGACGGCCGAGCGGCCTGGTCGGTCTGATCGGGGGTGTCTCGGCGGCACCCGGACTGCTCGTGGCCGGGGCGCCGTTGGCGAGCAGCGACAACTACCCGCTCGCCGTGCTGGCGAGCGTCCCATTGTGGCTCGTGCTGGGCCTGATCGCGTCGCGGCGTGCGACCGCACACGTCGTCGCCTCGTGGCGCGACTACTGGCGGGAGCTGATCTTCCTGACCCTCGCCGTGATGCTCGGTGCGTTCGCCGCGCTGATCGCCTCGACGCAGATCCTCGGAGAGTCGATCGTCCTCTGAGCCCCGAATGTCGGCTCACACCGTCACCAGGTCCCGGAGGGCGGCAAGTTTGGCAGGGCCGATCCCCGTCACGCGATCGAGGTCGTCGACCGACGCGAACGGACCGTTGCGTTCCCGGTCGTCGACGATCGCCGCCGCCGTGGCCGGGCCGACTCCGGGCAACGACTCCAGCTGATCCGCGGAGGCGGTGTTGAGGTCGACCGGCCCCGGCGTGGCACCGGCGGCCGTGCCGTCCGGGATCCCGGACGGCACGGTGGATGGGTCGACCTGTCCCATGACCGGGACGTAGACGCGCTGACCGTCGACGAGCGGTGCCGCGAGGTTGAGCCCGTCGAGGTCGGCGTCGTCCAGCGGCCCGCCCGCGGTGCTGACCGCATCGTCGACCCGGGAACCCGGCTCGAGTGCGTACACACCTGGTGTCCTGACCGCGCCGGCGACATGGACGACCACGCCGGATGCGGTCGACCCGGGCGGGAGCGTCGCCGCCTCCAGAACCGGCAGGGTGATCGTCGGAGCCGAGGCGGACGTCATCGGCAGGCTCGCTTCGATCGGTGGTGGTTCGGCCCGGACGACCCAGAACAGACCGGTCGCCACCACGACCACGCTCACGGCGGCGAGCACGAGTCGACCGAGCCCGACCCACGCGAGCCACCGGCCGGCCCGGTCGCCGAGACCGCGCTGCGGTGCCGGACGGGGCGGGAGCTGCAGCTCCGGCATCGACCACCTCCACGAAACGGATGCGCAGACGCGCACGGCTCACTCGGAGGAAGTCGGAGCGGTCAGGTTACCGCGCCGAGGCCGGGAATCCGGTCAGAACAGACGCGCGGTGAGCTGCTTGCGATACTGCGCAGTGCGGGGATCGTGCGGCCCCATCAGCTCGAGGATGTCCACGACCTGCTGGCGGGCCTCGTCATCGGTCTTCACCCGGTCGAGCAGGGCGGCGAGGGTCGCGTCGTAGTCGTCGTCCGGTTGGAGGTGGACCCTGGCCATCGCCGCGACGTGACGCGTCCGATCGGTCTCAGGGATCCGGCCGAGCAGTGCCAATGCCTCCTCGTTCTCGTCGCGCTCGACGAGCAGCTCCGCGAGGGCCACGATCGCGTCCTCGTTGCCCGGATCGAGCTCGAGCGCCTGTCGCAGCGACGTCTCGTCCCCGGCACGCAAGAGCGCCGCCAGCTGGGTCTCGGCTTCGGTCGGGACGAGCCGCTGCACGAACTCCCGGACCTCGTGCTCCGGCTGGGCACCCATGAACGCGTCGACCGGCTGCCCGCCGGCGAAGGCGACGACCATGGGGATCGACTGCACCCGGAACGCCTGGGAGATGCCCGGGTTCTGATCGACGTCGACCTTGACGAGCACCACCTGACCGTTGGTCTCGCCGACGACCTTGTCGAGGATCGGACCGAGGGTCTGGCACGGACCGCACCACGTCGCCCAGAGGTCGACGACGACCGGTGTCGTCATCGAGCGGTCGATGATCTCGGTCTGGAACGTTGCATCGGTGACATCGATGGCCATGTCAGCCACCCTACCGGCGGGTTTCGGGCCGACTCCGCCGACCGGGCGGCCAGCTCGACCAGGCGGGGGCGGTACCCTGCGAAGCGTGACCGATGAGAGCCTCCGATGGCTGGTCCCTCGACCGACGCTGACCGACCCGGTCCTCGTCGTCGTGCTCACGGGTTGGATCGACGCCGGCGGAGCCGCCCGGGCGGCCGTCGAAGCCATCGCCGAGGAGGCAGAGACCTCGCCGATCGCCGAGTTCGACGACGACGTGTACGTCGACTATCGAGCCCGCCGACCGGTCATGGAGCTGCGCGACGGACTGAACACGGTGCTGCACTGGGAGCGGATCACGCTCGCGGTCGGCAGCGACAGCACCGGCCGCGACCTGCTGCTCCTGAGCGGCCCGGAGCCCGACATGGCCTGGCACCGCTTCACGGGCCTCGTCGGTGAGGTGGCGTCGGCCTTCGGCGTGCGTCGGATGGCCCACCTCGGTGCGTACCCGTTCGCCGTGCCGCACACCCGCCCGGCCCGGCTCTCGGTCACGAGTCCGTCCCAGGACGTGCTGGGACGCGTGCCGTTCCTGCGAAGCTCGATCGACGTGCCCGCCGGCGTCGCTGCGGCGATCGAGCACGAGTTGCACGATCGTGGCATCCCGGCGATCGGGATCTGGGCACAAGTGCCGCACTACATCTCGTCGATGCCGTACCCAGCCGCGAGCGCGGCGCTCCTCGACGGGCTCCGCGAGGCGACCGGCGTGGTCATCGACGCCGCCGCGCTCCGCTCCGAGGTCGTCGCCCAGGGACGCCGCCTCGACGCGCTCGTCGCCGGCAACGACGAGCACGCCAAGATGATCGAACAGCTCGAGCAGCTCTACGACGCCGGCGACGATGCCCACGGGCCCGGCACCGGCGGCCCGTCCATCGAGCTGTTGAGCGGCGACGAGCTCGCCGCCGAGCTCGAGGAGTTCCTTCGCGACCAGGACTGACGTCACTGCGGGTAGGACGCGGTGTCGTCGAACGATGGAGGCACGAGCGCCGTGATGGCGCCGGCATCACCACCCAGCGCCTCGACCATGGTGACGAAGTTGAACTGCATCAGCGCGAACCACGAGTGGTCGGCATCGCCGGGCGCTCCGGGGAGGTCGTCGTCGCGCAGGTCGTCGACGTAGACAGCGCTGGTCTCCGCAGCGATCTGCTCGAGCACCGGCGACGGGAACACCTCGCTGCCGAAGATCGCCGGCACCTCGAGCTCGGCGATCTGATCGACGAGCTCGGCGACGTCGCGCGGGGTCGGCTCGTCGAACGACGACGGCTGCACGGCACCGAGCACCGTCCAGCCGTACTCGTCGGCGAAGTACGCGTAGGCGTCGTGGTACGTGAGCAGCAGGCGCCGATCGGTGGGGATCGTCCCGGTCGCGGTCCGCAGTGCGGCATCGAGATCGTCGACGGACGCAGCGAACGCCTCGGTGTTGACGCGATAGACGTCGGCGTCATCGGGGTCTCGGGTGACCAACACGTCGCGGACGAGCTCGGCGTACTCGAGGGCCATCGGCGGATTGGTCCACAGGTGCGGATTGGGGTTGCCGGCTTCCTCCGGGAACGAGAAGTCGAAGATGTACTCCGACTCCGGCAGGACCACGGTGCCGAGCTCGCACACCTCACTGCCCGCTCCCAGGTTCGCGAGCGCGAGCTCCTTCGTGGGTTCTTCGAGCGTGAGACCGTTCATGAACAGCACGTCGGCGTCCTCGATCGTCGCCGCGACGCTGGGTGCCGGCTCGTAGGTGTGGCTGTTCGTCCCTTCCGGCACGATGCCCGACACGACCGTGTCGGTCCCTGCCGCCACCGCGGCGACGATGTTGGTGATCGGCGCGACGGTCGCCGCCACCCGCAACGGTCGATCGGCGACGACCTCGCCCTCGCCGCACGACAGCGTGCCCGCGGCAGGGTCGCCGCCGCAGGACGCGAGCACCGCCGCGATCGCCGCCACCCGGACGGTGGCGCAACGAGCCAACTTCCGTTTGATCATGACGGGATCATGCCACAGCGCTCCGATGACGCGCTCCGATGATCGAGTGGCGACCCCTGATCGGTACGGTCCGGAGCCATGAAGATCGACGCGACGCTGATGGGTTCGATCACCGATGCTGCGGACAAGGCGGCCCAGCTCGAGGCTGCGGGCTACTCCGGCGCGTGGACGGCCGAGACGAGCCACGACCCGTTCCTCCCGCTCGCAGCCGCGACCACCACGACCACCGAGATCGAGCTCGGTACGTCGATCGCGGTGGCGTTCGCACGCAACCCGATGCTCCTCGCCAACATCGGCTGGGACCTGCAGACCATGTCGCAGGGCCGGTTCGTCCTCGGGCTCGGCAGCCAGATCAAGCCGCACATCACGAAGCGGTTCTCGATGGAGTGGAGCAGACCGGCGGCCCGCATGCGGGAGATGATCCAGGCGATTCGGGCCATCTGGGACACGTGGCAGAACGGCACACCACTCGACTTCCGTGGCGAGTTCTACCGGCACACCCTCATGACGCCGTTCTTCGCGCCGCCGGCGTCCGACCTGGGCCAATTCGGTCTCCCGAAGATCTTCCTCGCCGGTGTCGGCGAGCTGATGACCGAGGTCGCCGGTGAGGTGTGCGACGGCTTCTTCTGCCATGGCTTCACCACCGAGAAGTACCTTCGCGAGGTGACCCTGCCTGCCTTGGAGCGCGGTCGCGCCAAGGCCGGCACGACGATGGACGGGTTCGAGATCGTCGGTCCGTCGTTCGTCGTGACCGGCAACACCGACGAGGAGATGGAGAAGGCGGCCGCCGCGACGCGGCAGCAGATCGCGTTCTACGGATCGACACCCGCCTACCGGCCGGTGCTCGAGATCCACGGTTGGGGTGGACTCCAGGACGAGCTCAACACGCTCTCCAAGCAGGGCAAGTGGGTCGAGATGGGCGAGCTCATCGACGACGAGATCCTCAACACGTTCGCGGTCGTCGGCCGTCCCGCGGACGT
>DATHUU010000191.1:0-6825 GCA_035461925.1 Ilumatobacter sp. | reverse complement strand
CGATCCGTGCCGCGCTGGTCGAGCTGGCGACGGAAGGACTGATCGACCGGGAGACGAACCGTGGCGCCTCGGTCCGCCAGATCAGCATCGACGAAGCGGTGCAGATCACCGAGGCACGGGCCGCGCTCGAGAGCCTGCTCGCCGCCGCCGCCGCCCGCAACGCGACGAAGCGGGAGCGCACCGAGCTCACCCAGCTCGAGAACGACATGCGCTGCGCGGTGTCGCAGCAGCGGTTCCTCGACTACTCGGAGCTGAACGGCATCCTCCACCGACGGATCCGCGAGATCAGCCGCCACGCGGTCGCCGGGGACCTGGTCGCGATGCTGCGAAACCGGGGTGCCCGTCACCAGTACTCGCTGGCGCTCATGCCGGGCCGGCCCTCCGAATCCTTGGAGCAGCACGCTGCGATCATCCGAGCGATCGCGCGCGGAGACGAGTTCGGCGCGGCCGCGGCGATGCAGGCGCACCTCCTCTCCGTCATCGATGTCCTGCGACACTGGGAGGACGAGCGCGACGGCGACGGGGACGGGGACGGGGACGAGCGCCCCTGATGGTGCACCCGGCTGCGGGACTACGGTGAGGTCATGTCGGACGTCTTCCACCTCGGCCTGACCCGCGAGCAACTGCAGGGCGCGACCGTCGCGATCCTCCCCGGAGATCCGGGGCGCGTCCCCAAGATCGCCTCACTGCTCGACGCCCCGGCCGCACTCGCGTCCAATCGGGAGTTCACCAGCTGGATCGGGTTCTCCGACGGCACACCGATCGTCGTCTGCTCGACCGGCATCGGCGGGCCGTCGACCTCGATCGCGGTCGAAGAGCTCGCCCAGCTCGGCATCCGCACCTTCCTTCGCGTCGGCACGACGGGTGCGATCCAGCCCGACATCGCCGTGACCGACGTGATCGTCACCACCGGCTCGGTCCGGCTCGACGGCGCCAGTGGGCACTTCGCACCGTACGAGTACCCCGCGGTGGCCCACTACGACTGCATGCACGCACTCGTCGAGGCAGCCCGCGAGCTCGGGCACACCGCACATCTCGGCATCACGGTCGCGTCCGACACCTTCTACCCCGGCCAGGAGCGCTACGACACGGTGTCCGGGTACGTGCGCAAGAGTCTGCAGGGCAGTCGCGACGAGTGGGCCGCGCTCCACGTCCTCAATTACGAGATGGAGAGCGCCACCTTGTTCACGCAGTGCGCCACCAACGGCTGGCGGGCGGGCATGGTGGCCGGCGTGCTCGTCAACCGCACGCAGCAGGAGATCCCGAGCGACGAGGTCCACGACCAGGTCGAGGCCAACGCCGTCGACGTCGTCGTCGCGGCCGCGCGTCGGCTCGTCAGCTGAGCAGCTGACGCAGGACGCGCTCGAGGCCGACGTCCTCTGCGTCCTTGAGGGCGGCGAGCCGCTCGAAGAGCTCGGCTGCTGCCGTACCGAACCCACCCGGGAGACCGGCCGCTGCGAACGTGTCGGCGATCTCGCGCATCTCCCCCGCGAACCGCCATGCCTTCGGGGCGACGCTCGCCGCGGTGGCCTCCGAGCGCTCGGCCGTCCCCGGCTGCGAGAGTGCCCACTCCTCCATCAACGCGAGCTCGACGCCCTCGACCCGCGCGAGGGCGCGCACGTCGAGCAACAGCGCCGCGGACACCTTCGTCCACGTGGCGTACGCCATCTTCAGCGCCGACGCCGCGCCCGCTGGCCCCTCGACCGCCCGGACGTCGAGCACGGATCCCGACCAGAGCGCCCGGACATCCTCGGCACCGTCGCCCGCCAGGTAGAGACGGGTCGTGCCGGGCCGGGCCGCGGGTGGCCCGATGATCCCACCGTCGACGAACCGGTCGAAGCGGGTCGCCATGGCTCGTGCGGTCTCCGGCGAGATCGCGTTGGCGTCGACATAGGTGCCGGCGAAGCGCTCTGCGGCAACTGCGTCGGCGACCGCGATCGCGGCCTCCGGCGGACAGACCGACATGATCACGTCGCTCCGCGCCACCAGCTCGGACAACGAACCGGCGTCCTCCAGGCCGGCACCAGACGCTCGTTCGGCCGTGGCCGGTGATCGCCCGGTCGAACACCACAGCACCGGCGCACGGCACGCCGCTGCGATCGTGACGCCCATCGCACCCGGGTGCAGCAGCCCGACGGTCGGCGCGGCCATGTCAGTCGAGGCGGTCGACGTACTCGACACCCATCTCGACGAGCTTGGCGCGGAGGCCGTAGAAGTCGACCCCGAGCTCGCCGGCGCTGAGGCGTTCTCGGGTCGCGGCCTCCTTCGCCAGCCGCGCCTCGGACTGCTCGAGTGCCCACGCCGCATCCTCCCGGGCGACGACGACCACGCCGTCGTCGTCAGCGCAGATCACGTCGCCAGGCTCGATCGCGACGCCACCGAGCACGACCGGCACGTTGACCGAACCCGGCGTGTTCTTCACCGTGCCCTGGCACGACACGTACTGGCTCCAGACCGGGAAGCCCATCGCGCGCAGATCGGCGGTGTCGCGGACACCGGCATCGATCACCAGCCCACGGACGCCGTGGACCATCAGCGAGCCGGCGAGCAGATCGCCGAACATGCCGTGCGTCGACGGTGCCGTGTTCACGACGACGAGGACGTCGCCAGGGCGGCAGACCTCGACGGCAGCGTGGATCATGATGTTGTCGCCCGGGTGGCTGAGCACCGTCACGGCCGATCCGGCGATCCTGGTGTCGTGCTGGATCGGTCGGATGTGCGGCCCGACGTACCCGACGCGTCCGATCGCTTCGTGCACGCTCGCCGTGCCGATCTGGCCCAACCGGTCGATCACCGACGGCTCGGCACGGTCGATCTCGCGGACGATCACGTGTCGGTTGGTGACGTTGCGGCTCATGAGCAGCCTCCTTCGAGGGCGGCGAGGATCGGGAAGAGGCGTGGATAGACGCGCTGCACGTTGGTCTCGAAGATCATCGTGCGCTGGTCGTCGGTGAGATCGGCGCGTTCGACGTACTTCTTGGTGTCGTCGTAGAACTCGTCGGTGTCGGGGTTCTTCCCCTTCACGGCGCCCACCATCTCCGACGCGAAGAGCACGTTGGCGGTGGGAACGACGTCGACGAGGAGATCGATGCCGGGTTGGTGGTACACGCACGTGTCGAAGAACACGTTGCTCATCAGCTCGTCGAGGGTCTGCCAGCCGTGCTCCTCGGCCATGCCCTTGAACCGGCCCCAGTGGTACGGCACCGCACCGCCACCGTGCGGGATCACCCAGCGCATCTCCGGGAAGTCGCGGAAGATGCCCGAGGTGAGCGCCTGCATGAACGCGGTCGTGTCGGCCCCGAGGTAGTGCGAACCGGTCGAGTGGAAGTGCGGGTTGCACGTGGCGCTGACGTGGACCATCGCCGGGACGTCGAGCTCGCACAACACCTCGTAGAGCGGCCAGAACACCCGATCGTCCATCGTCGGCCCGTCCCACATGCCACCCGACGGATCGGGGTTGAGGTTGCAGCCGACGAATCCCATGCCCTCGACGCACCGGCGCAGCTCGGTCACCGAGTTCGCGATCGAGGCCTCCGGGTCGTCGGGGGTCTGGGGCAGCTGGCACACCGGTGCGAAGTTGGCCGGGTACAGGTCGCAGATCCGCCGGATCAGGTCGTTGCAGTGCTCGGTCCAGAACTTGGACGTGTGGGCGTTGCCGATGTGGTGCCCCATCCAACTCGCCCGCGGCGAGAACAGCGTCAGGTCGATGCCACGTTCGCGTTGCAGCCGCAGCTGATTCGGCTCGAGGCTCGCTCGCAGCTCGTCGTCGCCGATGTCGATCGTGCCCTTCTGCCCCACGTGACCGGGGTCGGCGGCGAGCGCCGCCACCTGCGCGTCGCGGTAGTCGCCGAGCTGCGGCGGTGCCGTCGTGTAGTGGCCGTGGCAGTCGATGATCATGGGCGCACCCCGTTGGCGACGAGGAAGTCGACCGTGCGGCCGAGGGCGACGACCGCCGAGATCGGGTCGTACGACCCGCGAGCGTCACAGCTGAAGCCGTGCTGGGCCCCGGGGTACACGTGCACCCGCACGTCGGGATGGGCGGCGGCGATCGCCTCGACGTGGGCGAGGGGTATCGCGTGGTCGAGCTCACCGAAGTGGAGCATCGTGGGGACCTGCGGTTCGAGATCGTTCAGCTCGTGCACCTGTCCGCCGTAGTACCCGACGGCAGCGGTGACCGCCAGATCGGCGGCGGAACGCCACGCGAGGCTGCCGCCGAAGCAGTAGCCGATCACGGCGACCGGACCGGTCGGGGCGACGTGGGCGACCGCCGCGGCGATGTCGGCCATCGCCGGCGCCCACTTGATCGCGCCCGCCAGCTCGCGACCGCGCTCGATGCCCGCTGGGTCGTACTCGAGCTCCACGCCCGACTCGACCCGGTCGAACAAGGCCGGGGCGATCGCCCGGTAACCCAATGCCGCGTACCGATCGACCATCGACCGGATGTGCGCGTTGACGCCGAAGATCTCCTGCACGACCACCACCGCGGCCCGAGCGTCGGCCGGGCTGATCTCGTAGGCGTCGAACGTGTGGCCGTCGTCGGCCGTCAGTCGCGTCATGTCACCATTCACCGCGCACCTCCAACGTGGCACCTCCAGCTGCCGAGTCTCCCGACATTGTCAACAATTCGACAGCTTGTCATACTGTGCCGATGCACACGCAGGTCGCCATCATCGGAGCCGGACCGGCAGGCAGCCTGCTCGCCCACCTCCTGCACCGAGCAGGGATCGAGAGCGTCGTCATCGAACGCCAGAGCCGTGAGCACGTCCTGTCGCGCATCCGCGCCGGGGTGCTGGAGTGGGGCACCGTGGAGGTGCTGCGCGCCGCGGGGCTGGGGGCACGCATGGACGCCGAAGGCCACGTGCACACCGAGACGGGGATCGCGTACGGCAACGAGCACCTCTTCTACTTCGACATCGCGAAGCACGTAGGCTCGCGGTTCGTCTCGTACGGGCAGACCAACATCCAAGCAGACCTCTATGACGCTGCCGATGCGGCAGGGCTGCGGTTCGAGTTCGAGGCCGCCGACGTGGCGATCCACGATCCGACCTCCGACCATCCGGCGGTCACGTTCACCCGCCACGGCGAGGCCGTGCGCGTCGACTGCCGACAGGTCGTCGGGTGCGACGGGTTCCACGGACCGGCCAAGGACGCCATTCCGGCCGACGTCCTCCATCGGTACGAGAAGGCGTACCCGTTCGGCTGGCTCGGCATCCTCTCCGAGACGCCGCCGCTCGAGCACCTCGTGTACGCCAACAGCGAGCGCGGCTTCGCCCTCTGCTCGCAGCGCAACCCGATGCTGAGCCGCTACTACGTGCAGTGCCCACTCGACGACCAGGTCGAGGACTGGAGCGACGACCGGTTCTGGGACGAGCTGCTCGCACGGCTCCCCGAGTCGGTGGGGAGCCAGATCGTCACCGGCCCGTCGATCGAGAAGTCGATCGCGCCGCTGCGGAGCTTCGTCGCCGAGCCGATGCGATGGGGGAACCTCTTCCTCGCCGGGGACGCGGCCCACATCGTGCCGCCCACCGGGGCGAAGGGGCTCAACCTCGCCGTCAGCGACGTGTTCTACCTGTCGCGGGCGCTCGCCGCGCATTACAGCGCGGGCGACGACCACTATCTCGACTGCTACTCGGAGATGGCGCTGCGCCGCGTGTGGGCCTCGGTGCGGTTCTCGTGGTGGATGACGACCCTGCTCCACCGCTTCCCCGACCAGGCCGACATCGACCAGCGGCTGCAGGAGGCCGAGCTCGCGTTGCTCGAGACGTCCGAGCGCGCCCAAGCGCTGCTCTGCGAGCAGTACGCCGGTCTACCGTTCGAGGAGTGACGCCACGAGCCGACGCGCGGCGAGCGCTCCGGTGTCGATCTTGAAGCTGACCTCGACCGGTTGCCACTCGTCGCCGAGACGCCGTTCGATCAGCTCGAGCGCCTCGACGTCCTGGAGCACGACATCACGGTTCATCTTCGCGAAGAACGCCGACATCTCCGGGTCGTCCACCGCGAAGTTCCGACTGACCGACCAGAAGTCGAGCGTGTGGTGGTCGTCGACCGGCGTGATCGCGTACATCACCTCGACACGGGCGGCGTCGGGGTCGGTACCGTCGTCGGCCGGCACCGACCCGGCCGGGGCCACGCGCACGTGGAGCAAGTAGCAGCCGGGCGCGTGGTACTCGATGTCCTGCCACCGGTCGATCGGTGACTGCAGACCGGTCGATTCGGCGTAGAACGGCGGGCACTCGACACCTTCCATCCGCCGGCTGACCCGCACGACCGGGTGCGACTCGTCGAAATCGGTCGTGATCGGGGTCTCGGCGACCTCGGGCGTGCCGATGTACCCCGCATGGAGGAACGTCTCGTGCGACAGGTCGAGCAGGTTGTCGACCAGCAGACCGAACCGTGCGGCGAGGGGCTCCATGCCGTGCACGGTCGCCCACGTCGTCTCGTCGGGGTCGGCCCACGGCATCGCCGGCAGTCGCGACTCGTCGGGTTCGGACGGATCGCCCATCCAGACCCACAGCCAGGGGCCACGGCGGACGAGGGGGCGGGTCGGCACGTCGGCCCGGGACGGGATCCGGTCCTGACCGGGCACCCAGGTGCAGCGACCGCATGCGTCGAACCGCACGCCGTGGTAGCCGCACTGGATCTCGTCGCCGACCAAGGTGCCCGCCGACAGCGGGTAGTTGCGGTGCGAGCAGCGGTCGGCCAGCGCCACCGGTGCGCCGTCCTCGGTCCGGAACACGACGAGATGCTCCCCCGCGACCGTTCGCGAGAGCAGGCCACGACCTACTTCGTCATCGGCCGCGATCGCGTACCATTGCGCCCGGGGAA
>DATHUU010000190.1:0-14392 GCA_035461925.1 Ilumatobacter sp. | reverse complement strand
CGTGGAAGGCAAGGCGGGCCCCGACACGGGAACTCCAGGCGCGGTGGAGCTGCCGGAAGGTGCGACCGTGGTGGTTGCGGGAGACGTCGCTTCACGGATCTCGGCCTTCGTGCTCGACGCGTTGATCGTCGCCTTCGGCACGCTCGTGCTGCTGACGGTGCTCGGGTTCGTGCATGGTCCGGTGCTCGACATCCGCTCGTCGGGAGAGCTCGCGGACCGAGTCGAGATCGATCCCGTCCGCTTTGGGATCGACACGGCGGCCTCGACCGCCCTGGCAGCGCTCTACTTCGCAGGTTCGTGGACTCGCCGCCGAGCCACGTTCGGTCAGCGCGCCATCGGCTTGGAGGTCCTGCCGGCCGGCGACGTCACCGCCGGACTCACCGTGTTCCAGGGCATCGTGCGATTTCTCGCCATGGGCGCACCGCTGTGGGTGATCGCCGGATTCGCGTCCGGCAACGTCCGGCTCCTGTTCTGGTGCCTCGGGCTCGGCTGGTACGGGGTGCTGGCAATCACGGTCGTAGGAGGATCGTCGGCGACGGGAATCCACGACCGCATCGCGCGCACCGTGGTCGTGCGTCACGTCAGGCTGCTCGAGCTCGGTGCCGGACCCGATCGCGCGGTGGCATCATGACGACGGAACCGGTGGCGCTCCTCCGGATCCGTCCGATCGCCACGTGCCTGTTCGTGTCGTTGGTGATCCTCGCCTGCAGCGGCAGCCCGGAAGAAGCGGGCGGCGAGCCCGTCGATCCGGCGGTGTACGACGCGGGTCAGGCGCTGTACGGCGCGTTCTGCTCCAGCTGCCACGGTTCGGACGGTCGTGGCGGTATTGGCCCGGCGCTCTCGAACGGGCGTGCCGGGGAGTTGGACAGCATCGCCACGACGATCAGGGAGGGGGGCGACCAGATGCCGGGCCTCGAAGCAAGGCTGACGTCGGAGCAGGTTGCTGCCATCGCACAGTACGTGCACGATCGGCTCTGACGAACCGGAGGGCTCCCGACCCGGCGTGGTCGCCGGTTCGGGTCGACGTCTGCGACACCGCGTCGCCGAGGATCACCCGGAGAGAGCGTGACGCGCTAGTCTTCGCCAACGACCGTTAAGGCGGGTCCCGTGAGGCCCGAACGGCAGGAGACAACGTGACTGGAACGAAGCAGGTCCTCGGGCCTGACGACGTGCGCCGGGCCGTCACCCGGATCGCACACGAGATCATCGAGCGCAATCGTGGGTTGACCGGGGTCGCTCTGATCGGACTGCAGCGGGGCGGTGTCTGGCTCGCCGAGGCGCTGGGTGCCGAGATCGCTCGGATCGACCGACAGATCCCCGTCGGCTCCATCGACGCCTCGCTCTACCGTGACGACATCGGCCTGCGACCGGTGTCGCCCGGCTCGGTGAGCGCGATCGACTTCGACGTGACCTGCGCGACCCTCGAGCTCGTCGACGACGTCCTGTACACGGGCCGCACGGTCAAGGCCGCGCTCGACGCGATCACCGACTACGGCCGGCCGAAGGCGGTCCAGCTCGCGGTCCTGGTCGACCGCGGCCACCGCGAGCTCCCGATCCGTCCCGACTTCGTCGGCAAGAACCTCCCGACCAGCTCCGAGGAGCTGGTGACCGCCACCGCCGACGGGGTGACGATCTCGTGAAGCACTTCCGATCGATCGAGGAGGCGGGCCCCGAGGCCGTCCGACGGCTGCTCGACCTCGCCGACCACATGGCCGAGGTGAACCGCAGGCCGAACCCGAAGGTGCCGGCCCTGCGCGGCAGGACCGTCTGCAACGTGTTCTTCGAGGACTCGACTCGCACTCGGCTCAGCTTCGAGACCGCGGCGAAGCGGCTCTCGGCCGACACGATGAACTTCGCGGTGTCGTCCTCCAGCGTCAACAAGGGAGAGAGCCTCCGGGACACCGTCGAGACGATCGCCGCGATGGGGGTCGACGCGTTCGTGATCCGTCACAAGTCGTCGGGCGCGCCATGGCAGATCAGCAAGTGGACGACCGCCAGCGTCATCAACGCGGGCGACGGCTGGCACGCCCACCCGACCCAGGCGCTGCTCGACTGCTACACGATCCGCACCGCCCTCCACCGTCCCGACTCCTTCGAGGGGCTGAAGATCGCGATCGTCGGCGACATCAAGCACAGCCGCGTGGCGCGCAGCGACATCGAGGCGTTCACCGCACTCGGGGCCGACGTCATCCTCGTGGCACCTCGCACCCTGTTGCCGCCCGACGCCACCGCAATCGGGGACGTCTCGTGCACGACGCACCTCGACGACGTGATCGGCGATGTCGACGTGCTCTACCTGCTCCGGATGCAGCAGGAACGGACGACGGAGGCGCTCGTGCCGAGCCTGCGCGAGTACACGAGCCGGTTCGGACTCACGCCGGAGCGGACGAAGCGCCTGCCCGAGCATGCGCTGGTCATGCACCCCGGCCCGATGAACCGAGGGGTCGAGATGGCGGTCGATCCGTCCGAGCTGCCCGGCTCCGTCATCACCCAGCAGGTGACGAACGGCATCGCGGTCCGCATGGCCGTGCTGTTCGACCTGCTGGGCAGTGGAGCGAACCTGGAGGAGCACGAATGAGCATCTTGATCAGCGGCGGTACGGTCGTCGACTCGACGGGGGAGCGTCGGGCCGACGTGCGCATCGCGGACGGGCGGATCACGGCGGTCGACGGAGCGCTCGTGCCCGACGACGGGGAACAGGAGATCGACGCCTCGGGCCGCGTCGTCTGCCCGGGCTTCGTCGACCTCCACACGCACCTGCGTGAGCCCGGTCGGGAAGAGGCCGAGACGATCGAGACCGGCTCCCGCGCCGCTGCCAAGGGCGGCTTCACGTGCGTGGTGGCGATGCCGAACACCGACCCGACCCAGGACACGGTGAGCGTCGTCGAGTTCGTGCGACGCCAGGGCGAGGCCGCAGGGCTGTGCGACGTGCGGCCCTCCGCGTCGATCACCATTGGCCGTCGTGGGGAGCAGCTCTCACCGCTCGCAGAGCTCGCAGCGGCCGGCGTCCACCTGTTCACCGACGACGGCGACGGGGTACAGGACCCCCTGCTCATGCGGCGGGCTCTCGAGTACGCCGCCGATCTCGACATCGTGCTCGCCCAGCACTGTGAGGTGAGCCGGCTCACCGAGGGAGCGGTGATGCACGAAGGCCACTGTTGCTCGAAGCTCGGGCTGCCGGGTTGGCCGTCGCTCGCCGAGGAGCTGATGGTGCACCGCGACATCGAGCTCGTCCGGATCACGGGTGCCCCGGTCCACCTCCTCCACCTGTCGACCGCCGGGAGCGTGGAGCTGGTCCGCCGGGCGAAGGCCGACGGTCTCCCGGTGACCGCCGAGGCGACGCCGCACCACATCAGCCTGACCGACGACCTGCTCGCCGGCTACTCGGCGACCTACAGGGTCAACCCGCCGCTGCGGACGATGACCGACGTGGAGGCGGTGCGAGCCGGGCTCGCAGACGGCACGATCGACGCCATCGCCACCGACCACGCGCCGCACGCCCCGGAGACCAAGGAGCGGCCGCTCGACCAGGCACCGCCGGGCATGCTCGGTCTGGAGACGGCTCTCGGTGTCAGTCTGGCGAGTCTGCTCGGCACCGGGATGACGGTCGCCGACGTCGTCGCTGCGCTGAGCTGGAAGCCCGCGGCGATCGCCGGTGTCGCCGACGCCCACGGTCGCCCGGTCGCCCCGGGCGAACCCGCCAACCTCACCGTGTTCGACCCCACCCGTACGTGGCAGGTCGTCCCTGCCGAGCTCGCGAGCAGGTCGAGGAACACCCCCTACGTCGGACGAGAGCTGCGCGGCATGGTGACCCACACCATCCTGCGCGGGGAGCTGACGGTGATCGAAGGAACGGCAACGCGGTGAAGATGGTGAATCATCATACGGTAGAGTGCATGAACATGCGGACACTGAGGGTGCAGCCACGGATCCAGATCGCCGCGCCCTGTGACAGCGACGGCGAGCGCAGCGAGCCTTGGAGCGTTCAGCGTGGAGGCCAGGCATGATCCGCGATGGTGCCCTCGTCCTGGCCGACGGCAGCGTGTTCGAGGGGGAGCTGATCGGGGCGGACGCACCGAACGGGATCGCGACCGGGGAGGTCGTGTTCAACACGGCGCTGTCCGGCTACCAGGAGATCATCTCCGATCCGAGCTACGCCGGCCAGATCATCACGTTCACGTACCCCCACATCGGCAACTACGGCGTCAACGCCGACGACGACGAGTCGCGCGGTGCGTTCTGTCGCGGCGTGATCGTCCGCGATCTCGCCCGCCGCGCCAGCAACCACCGATCGCAGGGCTACCTGGCCGACCTGCTCGTGCGCCGCGGCATCCCCGGGATCGCCGGGATCGACACCCGACGCCTCACCCGGCTCATCCGTGACACCGGCGCCCTGCCCGGAGCCTTCGGCGATGCGGACGAGGCCGACCTCCGCGCCGCAGCCGCTGCCGAACCCGGGACGGCGGGCGTCGACCTCGTGGCCCAGGTGACGACCGACTCGCCGTACACGGTCGGGGCCAACCACGGTGCACCCGATCGAGTCGTGGTCGCCTACGACTTCGGCATCAAGACGACGATCGTCCGGCACCTCGCCCGGCTCGGTCGGGTCGAGGTCGTCCCGGCGGCGACCACCGCGGCGGACGTGCTCGCACGGCGTCCCGACGGCGTGTTCCTCTCGAACGGCCCAGGCGACCCCGAAGTCGTCCAGTACGCCACGGACGAGATCGCCCGCCTCATCGGCAACGTCCCGATCTTCGGCATCTGCCTCGGGCACCAGCTGCTCGGACGCGCGGTCGGTGCCGGCACGGTCAAGCTCCCGTTCGGCCATCACGGCGCCAACCATCCGGTGAAGGACCTCGTGAACGACACCATCGAGATCACCAGCCAGAACCACAACTTCGCGGTCGATCCCGACTCGTTCGCCGGGCTCGGCCGACAGGTCCGCATGACGCACGTCAACCTGAACGACGGGGTTTGCGAGGGGTTGGAGGTCGCGGGCGAGCGGTGCTTCAGCGTGCAGCACCATCCCGAGGCCGGACCCGGTCCGCACGACAGCCGATATCTGTTCGACCGGTTCGACACCGTGATGGGCCGGCCGGCGACGGCCGGGAAAGCAGGTGGGTGATGCCGCGCCGCGACGATCTGCACAGCATCCTCATCATCGGATCGGGCCCGATCGTGATCGGCCAGGCGTGCGAGTTCGACTACTCGGGGACGCAGGCCTGCCGCGTGCTCCGCGAGGAGGGGTATCGCGTCATCCTCGTCAACTCGAACCCCGCCACGATCATGACCGACCCCGACTTCGCCGACGCCACGTACGTCGAGCCGATCACGTGGGAGGTCGTCGCCTCGATCATCGAGCGCGAGCGGCCCGATGCGGTGCTGCCGACGCTCGGTGGGCAGACCGGTCTCAACACGGCGATGGAGCTGTACGAGCGTGGTCTGATCGGTGTGCCCGGCACCCCGGAGATGATCGGGGCCAACGCCGAGGCGATCGCCACCGCCGAGGACCGCGAGCGGTTCAAGCACGCGATGATCGAGATCGGCCTCGAGGTGCCGCGGTCGGGTGTCGGCCACACGATGGAGGAGGCCCGTCGGATCCGCGACGAGATCGGGCTCCCCGTCATCATCCGTCCCGCCTACATCCTGGGTGGCCGTGGCACCGGCATCGCCGCGACCGTGGAGGAGTTCGAGCAGGTCGCCGCCAACGGCCTCGCTGCCAGCCCGATCAGCGAGATCCTCATCGAGGAGTCGATCGCCGGGTGGAAGGAGTTCGAGCTGGAGGTGATGCGCGATCGCGCCGACAACTGCGTGATCATCTGCTCGATCGAGAACGTCGACCCGATGGGCATCCACACCGGTGACTCGATCACGGTCGCTCCACAGCAGACCCTCACCGACGTCGAGTACCAGCAGATGCGCGACGCCGCGATCGCGTGCATCCGCCGAGTCGGTGTCGAGACCGGGGGCTCGAACGTCCAGTTCGCGGTCGACCCCGAGACCGGCCGCCAGGTCGTGATCGAGATGAACCCGCGCGTGTCGCGATCGTCGGAGCTCGCTTCGAAGGCGACCGGGTTCCCGATCGCGAAGATCGCCGCCAAGCTGGCGGTCGGCTACACCCTCGACGAGATCCCCAACGACATCACGCGAATGACGCCGGCGTGCTTCGAACCCACGATCGACTACGTGGTCACCAAGATCCCGCGCTGGGCGTTCGAGAAGCTGCCCGGCACCTCCGGGATCCTCGGCACCCAGATGCAGTCGGTCGGCGAGGCGATGTCGATCGGGCGCACCTTCCCCGAGTCGCTGCAGAAGGGACTGCGCTCGCTCGAGCAGGGCCGGATGGGGCTCAACTGCGATCCCGGCGCCGAGCACCACGCCGCGCGCACCGACGACGATCTGCTCGCCGACATCGAACGCGGCACGCCCGATCGGATCTTCCTGATCGGTGAGCTGCTCCGACGCCAGGTTCCGATACAGACGATCCACGACCACTGCAAGGTCGATCCGTGGTTCCTCGACCAGATGTCGATCGTCGTCGAGGAGCAGGCCGAGCTCGCGGCGACCGGCTTCGACGGGATGACCCGGCGTGCGTGGCGGCGGGCCAAGCGGCTCGGCTTCGCCGATGCCCAGCTCGCGCACCTGTGGGGCGTGTCCGAATCTGCGGTGCGCAGCGCCCGCGAAGCCGCGGGTGTCCTGCCCACCTACAAGACGGTCGACACCTGTTCGGCGGAGTTCGCCGCCGAGACGCCCTACCACTACTCGACGTACGAGGACGAGAGCGAGATCCGACCGTCCGACCGCCAGAAGGTGGTCATCCTCGGCTCGGGTCCCAACCGGATCGGCCAGGGCATCGAGTTCGACTACTGCTGCGTGCACGCCAGCTTCGCCCTTCGTGATGCGGGTTATGAAACCGTGATGGTCAACTGCAACCCCGAGACCGTCTCGACCGACTACGACACCAGCGACCGGCTGTACTTCGAGCCGCTCACCAAGGAGGACGTCCTGAACGTCATCGCTGCCGAGCGACCGCACAAGGTGATCGTGTCGCTCGGTGGGCAGACCCCGCTCAAGCTGTCGGGCGAGATCCCCGTCGACCTCGTCGCCGGCACGTCCGCCCAGTCGATCGACGATGCCGAGGACCGGGAGAAGTGGAACCAGCTGTGCCGGGCGCTGAACATACCCCAGCCGCCCGGTGGTACGGCGGTCGACCTGGAGCAGGCGTTGGCGATCACCGACGAGATCGGGTTCCCGGTGCTCGTCCGTCCGAGCTACGTGCTCGGTGGTCGGGCGATGCAGATCGTGCACGACCGCAACCACCTGGCCCGCGCGATGGACGAGCTGACCGGCTTCGGGAGCCTCGGCAAGGAGGGCGGGCTGTCGGCCGAGCGCCCGGTGCTCATCGACCGGTTCCTCGCCAGTGCGACCGAGGTCGACGTCGACGCGATCCGCGATCACACCGGTGACGTCCTGATCGGTGGCGTGATGGAGCACGTCGAGGAGGCCGGTGTGCACTCCGGCGACTCGGCGTGCGCGATCCCACCGCAGACGCTGCCCGAGTGGGTGGTCGACGTGATCAAGGCGTACACCACCGCCATCGCCCACCGACTCGACGTGCGCGGCCTGATCAACGTCCAGTACGCGGTCACCGGGACAACGGTGTACGTGATCGAGGCCAATCCGCGGGCGAGCCGGACGGTCCCGTTCGTCGCCAAGGCCAAGGGCATCCCCCTCGCCAAGATCGCCACCCGGGTGATGCTCGGAGCGACGCTCACCGAGCTGCGCGACGAGGGCCTGCTCCGTGAGCCCGTCGACGGTCACGTCGCCGTGAAGGAGGCGGTGCTGCCGTTCAACCGGTTCCCCGAGGTCGATCCCGCGCTCGGTCCGGAGATGCGCTCGACCGGTGAGGTCATGGGCATCGACGAGACCTTCGGCCAGGCCTTCTTCAAGGCCGAGCTGGCGGCCGGGAACGGCTTGCCACAGGAGGGCATGGTGTTCTTGTCGCTGAACGACACCGACAAGCCGGCCGGGATCGTCGTCGCGCGCCGGATGCGCGAACGAGGGCTCGGTCTGATGGCGACCCGCGGGACGGCCGACTACCTCCGCAGCTTCGGGGTCGAGGTCGACCGCGTGCTCGGCAAGGTGCAGGACGCCGACGCCGGGGAGGCGACCGGCAAGACCGCCGTCGACCTCATCGCCGACGGCACCATCGTCTTCGTGGTCAACACCCCGCGAGGATCGGTGGGCCGCAGCGACGGCGAGCACATCCGCAAGGCGGCCAGCGTCCACCGCGTGAGCTGCGTGACGACCGTCAGCGCGGCGCTGGCCGCGGCGCAGGGTCTCGGCGAGAGCCCCGAGCGACTCCCGGTCAAGACCCTCCAGGAGTACCACGCCCGATGAACCCGTGGGAGGTGGACCTGGGGGTGCGGGTCGGGTCGGTCGAGCTGCGGAACCCGATCATGACCGCGTCCGGGACGGCCGGTCATGGCAGTGAGCTCGCGCCGTACGTCGACCTGGCGTCGATCGGTGCGGTCGTGACGAAGTCGATCGCCGCGTACGAGTGGGGCGGGAACCCGGCGCCGCGGGTGCATCCGACGCCGCAAGGGATGATCAACGCCGTCGGGCTCCAAGGGCCGGGCATCGCGCACTGGCTCGACGTCGACCTGCCGGCACTGCTCCGAACCGGGGCGACGGTCGTCTGCAGCATCTGGGGACGATCGGTCGGCGACTACCGGGACGCGGCCGAGCTGCTCGCCGCAGCTCCGGCCGAGGTGGTCGCGGTCGAGGTGAACCTCTCGTGTCCGAACCTCGAGGGACGGGGGAGCATCTTCGCCCACGACGCCGAGCTGACCGCCGAGGTGATCGCAGCGACCGAGGCGTGCGGGCGTCCCCGGTGGGCGAAGCTCAGTGCCAACACCGACCGGATCGTCGACGTCGCCGGCGCGGCCGCCGGAGCGGGAGCCGAGGCGGTCACGCTGATCAACACCCTGCTGGGCCTGGTGATCGACCCGGACACCTGGCGCCCGGTGCTCGGCAACGGCGGAGGTGGGTTGAGCGGCCGGGCGATCCACCCCGTCGCCGTCCGGGCCGTGTACGACGTCCGCCAGGCCCTGCCCGACCTGCCGATCGTCGGGGTCGGCGGCGTCGCCGATGGTTGGGACGCGGCCGAGCTGATGATCGCCGGCGCACAGGCCGTGCAGGTCGGCACCGCCAGCTTCGCCGACCCGCGCGCCTGTGCGCGGATCCGTGACGAGCTCGCCGGCGTGCTCACGGAACGTGGCATCCACCGCGCGGCCGATCTCGGCGGGGTAGGTTGAACTCCTATGGCAACACCTCCTCAGTTGACTCCTGAGCAGCGGGCGGCAGCCCTTGCGAAGGCCGCCGAGGCGCGCGCCGCACGGGCCGACATCAAGGCCCGTCTCAAGATGGGCTCGATGAGCCTGGTCGAGGCGCTCGATTCGGACGATCCCAACGTCGGCAAGTTGAAGGTGGTCTCGATGCTGGAGTCCTTGCCCGGTGTGGGCAAGGTGAAGGCACGGCGCGTGATGGAAGAGATCGGCATCGCCGACAACCGTCGCGTGCAGGGGTTGGGGGCGCAGCAGCGTTCGGCCCTACTCGACCAACTTGGCTGACCACCGGCTGATCATCGTCGTCTCCGGACCCGGAGGCGTAGGCAAGGGCACGATCGTCGATGCCCTCGTGCAGCGCGACCCCGCGCTGTGGCTGAGCCGATCGTGGACGACCCGCGAGCGCCGCCCGGGCGAGCGCGAGGACGCCTACGTCTTCACGACCTCGGAGGCGTTCGAGCAGCGGATCATCGCCGGGGGGTTCCTCGAGTGGACCGAATTCCTCGGCAACTACTACGGCACACCGCGACCCGACCAACTCGACGACCCGTCGGCGCCCGACATCGTGCTCGAGATCGAGCTCGACGGCGCCCAGCAGGTGAAGCGGCAGTACCCCGAGGCGATCCTGATCTTCGTCCTGCCGCCGAGCCGGGAGGAGCAGGAACGCCGACTCCGCGGACGCGGCGATCCGGGCGACAAGGTGCAGGCACGGCTCCGCAAGGCCGAGCTGGAGGAGCGGATCGGTCGCGCGGAGGCCGACTACCTCGTGGTGAACGACGACCTCGAGCGCACGATCGACGAGATGATCTCGATCATCGAGCGCGAACGTCGCCGCTGACCGGTCTTCGCTGAAACGGCGGGCGTGGCAGCTAGGCTGGTCCGGCCCGGAAACGACGTCCACGACAGGAGCTGGTCCATGGCGCAGAGCCACGACACGATGATGACGCCCCCGATCGAGGAGTTGCTCGCGCGCGTCGATTCCAAGTTCAGCCTGGTCACGCTCGCAGCACGGCGGGCGCGCAACATCAACTCGTACTTCAACCAGCTCGGCGAGGGCCTCGGCCACATGATCCCGCCACAGGTGTCGTCGACGGCGCGCAAGCCGCTCAGCATCGCGTTCGAGGAGATCGCCGCCGACAAGATCGTCCAGACCGACGCGCCGGAGCCGGTCGCGGACGAGCTCGGCCTGCCCGAGGGTGACGCCGAGCTGGTCACCGACGACGACTGAGCCGGACACTGGTCACTGCCATGCTGGCCGGCAAGCGGATCGTCCTCGGTGTGACCGGGGGCATCGCGGCCTACAAGTCGGTCGAGATCAGCCGCCGTCTGGTCGATGCCGGCGCCCACGTCATGCCGGTCATGACGAAGGGAGCCGAGCGGTTCCTGGGTGCCACGACGCTGTCGGCGCTGGCGAGCGAGCCGGTCCGTACCCGACTGTGGGACGACCCCGAGACGCCGATCCCGCACACCCGCCTCGGTCAGTCCGCCGATCTGGTCCTGGTCGCTCCGGCCACGGCGCGCCTGATCGGCGCCTATCGCGCCGGGCTCTCGACCGATCTGCTCACCAACATCCTGCTCGCCACCCGCGCTCCCGTGATGATCTGCCCGGCGATGCACACCGAGATGTGGGAGCACCCCGCGGTACGGGAGAACATGGCGACCCTGCGCGCATGGGGGGTACACGTCGTCGAGCCCGAGCTCGGACGCCTGGCAGGCGGTGACGTCGGCGCCGGCCGTCTGGCATCGCCGGAGTCGATCGTCGCCGCGGTGGAGGCCGTGTTCGCATCGAGCGACGATCTCGCCGGGGCGACCGTGCTGGTGAGCGCCGGCGGCACCCGAGAGCCGATCGACGCCGTGCGGGTCATCGCCAACCGAAGCAGCGGCAAGCAGGGCTACGCGCTCGCGGCGGAGGCCCGTTCGCGCGGCGCGCAGGTCACGCTGGTGTCCACCGTCGATCTTCCGGTGCCCGCCGGGGTCGACGTGGTCCGTGTCGAGACGGCGGCGCAGATGCAGGCGGCCATGGGGGAGCGCGCACCGACCGCCGACGTCGTCGTCATGGCGGCCGCGGTCGCCGACTTCCGCCCCGTGACGGCCGCCGACCGCAAGCTCAAGAAGCACGACGGGATCCCCGACATCGTGCTCGAGCCGACGCCGGACATCCTCGCGGGGCTCGGCGCCCGCAAACCCGCCGGCCAGGTACTCGTCGGGTTCGCCGCCGAGACGGACGATCTCGAGGCGAACGCACAGCGCAAGCTGGAGGCGAAGCGGCTCGACCTGATCGTCGCGAACGACGTCGGCGCGCCCGACACCGGCTTCCAGCACGACACCAACGCCGTGACCCTGTTCGCACCGGGCGAACCGCCCCGTGGAGTGCCGCTCGCGGACAAGCGTACGATCGCCGCGGCCGTCGTCGACCGGATCGTCGCGATCCGCAACGGGGCCCGCTCGATCTGACAGAGTCGCAGCGGGCGACCGGGCGCCGTCGCTCACCAGTCCCCAACACCGACCCATCAACCGACCCAACCCACCAACCGACCAACCGAGGAGAAGCCGTGGCTCGCTGGACGTTCAGCTCCGAGAGCGTGACCGAAGGTCACCCCGACAAGATGGCCGACCAGATCAGCGACGCGGTCCTGGACGCGATCCTGACCGACGACCCGAACGGCCGTGTCGCGTGCGAGACCATGGTGACGACCGGGTTGTGCGTCGTCGCCGGTGAGATCTCGACGACCGCCTACGTCGAGATCCCCAAGATCGCCCGTGAGACGATCAACGGGATCGGATACGACGACGGCCGCAAGGGCTTCGACGGCAACACCTGTGGCGTGATCGTGTCGATCGACGAGCAGAGTCCCGACATCGCGCAGGGCGTGGACTCCTCCGAGGAGCTGCGGGGCGGCAAGGCGGGCGAGGACCTCCTCAACCAGCAGGGTGCCGGCGACCAGGGCATGATGTTCGGGTACGCGTGCACCGAGACCACCGACCTGATGCCATTGCCGATCTGGACCGCACATCGGCTGGCCGAGCGCTTGGCCGAGGTCCGCAAATCCGGCGAGGTGCCGTACCTGCGGCCCGACGGCAAGACCCAGGTCACGTTCGAGTACGAGGACGATCGGCCGATCGCGCTGCGCAGCGTGCTGATCTCGACCCAGCACCAGGAGGGGATCGACCGCGACACCGTCATCCGCCCGGACCTGATCGAGCAGGTCATCCGGCCGGTCATCCCCGAGCAGTACGCCGACGACCCGTACGAGGTCTACGTCAACCCGACGGGCAGCTTCGTGGTCGGCGGTCCCCAGGGCGACTGCGGCCTCACCGGTCGCAAGATCATCGTCGACACCTACGGCGGCATGGGTCGCCACGGCGGCGGTGCGTTCTCGGGCAAGGACCCGTCGAAGGTCGACCGTTCGGCGGCGTACGCCGCCCGCTGGGTCGCGAAGAACGTGGTCGCCGCCGGTGCCGCCGAGCGCTGCGAGCTGCAGGTCGCCTACGCGATCGGCATGGCGAAGCCGTTGAGCATCCACGTCAACACCTTCGGCACCAACCACGTCGACCCCGCCGCGATCGAGCGGGCCGTGCTCGACGTGTTCGACCTGCGCCCCGGCGCGATCGTGCGCGATCTCGAGCTCAAGAAGCCCGGCTACAAGCGCACGGCCGCCTACGGCCACTTCGGTCGCCCCGGGTTCACCTGGGAGGCGACGGGCAAGGTCGACGAGCTGAAGTCGGCGCTCGGCCTCTGATCCCTTCGCCCGCGACCGATGTGACGGTGGCTCGCGTCGTTCCGGACGTCATCGGGATCGACAAGACCTTCGACTACGAGGTCCCGCGACCGGCGGTCGGCCAGGTCGAGATCGGCGACGTCGTGCGGGTCGACCTGCACGGCCGCCGTGTCGGCGGGTGGATCGTCGACCTCGATCCCGTCGACGCCCACCTCGACGGCCTGAAACCGATCGCGAAGTGGTCGAGCCGGGGCCCCGATGCCGCGCTCGTCGAGCTCGCCGAGTGGGCGGCGATCCGTTGGGCCGGCCGCCGGCGCAACTTCCTGACGGCGGCGTCCCCACCGCGCAACGTCGAGCACCTCCCGCCCTGCCGGCGCACCGGCGCCGTCGTCGAACCCCGGTCGCCCGCGTCGACGTCGATGCTGGAATCGGGCGGCGGCGTCCTGCGGCTGCCCCCGACGAGCGATCCGATGCCGGCGATCCTCAGCGCGGCGGCGATCGGACCTGCGCTGGTCGTCGTCCCAGGGGTCGACCAGGTGATGCTGCTCGCCTCCCGGCTCCGACGGACCGGTCTCACCGTGGCGGTCGCGCCGAACGAGTGGGCGGCCGCGGCAGGTGGGGTCGACATCGTGATCGGGAGCCGGATCGCGGCGTGGGCACCGTGTCCCGGGCTCGCGTCGGCGCTCGTCGTCGACGAGCACGACGAGGCGCTCCAGGACGAAGGGTCGCCGACCTGGCACGCCCGCGACGTCGTCGTCGAACGGTGCCGCCGGCTCGGTGTGCCGGTCGTGCTCGTCTCACCGTGCCCGACGCTCACGGCGCTCGAGTGGCGACCGGTGACCCGCCCGCCGCACGAGCGGGAGCGCCGTGGATGGCCGATCGTCGAGGTGATCGACCGGACCGACGAGGAACCGTGGAAGCGATCGCTGGTCACGTCGGAGCTCATCCGGCACCTGCGCGACCACGCGCGGCGGGTCGTCTGCATCAGCAACACGACCGGGCGCGCCCGGTTGCTCGCCTGCCGCCAGTGCCGTGAGCTCACCCGATGTGAGCGGTGCGACGCGGCCGTGATCCAGCGGGACGACGGCTCGCTCGCCTGCCTCCGCTGCGACACCGTGCGACCGCCGGTGTGCCTCGCGTGCGGTGCCGGCCGGTTCGCCAACCTCCGGCCGGGCGTGAGCCGGCTCCGCGAGGAGCTGGAGGCCGCCGCCAACCGGCCGGCCGTGCTCGTGACCGGCGAAGGTCCGGAGCGGCCCGCCGACGCCGGGGTCTACGTCGGGACCGAGGCGGCGCTCCACCGCGTCGGCCGCGCCGACACGGTGGCGT
>DATHUU010000189.1:0-3257 GCA_035461925.1 Ilumatobacter sp. | reverse complement strand
CGCTTCATCGCCGAGGGCAACATCGCCCAGCAGGGATTCGCGTCGGCCGAGCCGTACAACTACGAGTTCGTCTTCGAGGAGTACGGCAAGGCACCGAAGTACCAGCTCCTGCACGACGCCGGGTACCAGTCGTACTCGCAGACCCTTGCTGTGAAGCCCGACGACCTCGAGACGCTGCGCCCGTGCCTCGAGCGGCTCATCCCGATCGTGCAGCAGTCGGTCGTCGACTTCGCGAACGACCCCGAACGGGCCAACGCCACGATCATCGACGCGGTCGCGCAGTTCGATTCGTTCTGGGTCTACGACGAAGGCGTCGCCAACTACGCCGTCGAGACGATGACCGAGCTCGGCTTGCACGGCAACGGCCCCGACGGCACCGTCGGCAACATGGACGAGGCCCGGGTCCAGAAGGTGATCGACGACGCTCGCCTGGCCGGCGTCCCGGTCCCCGATGATCTGGTCGCGGCCGACATGTTCACCAACGAATTCATCGACGAGTCGATCGGCTTCTGAGCCGGCCGACGGCTCCCGCGAACGAGTGACGAGGGGCCGGGGCGACCCGGCCCCTCGTCCGCGTTCGAAGCCGCCCCCGCGCAGGGAGCAGACTGACGACATGACGACCGATCACGATGCGACATCCGACGTGCGTGACGGACGTGCGTACGGCCGTCAGGCCGGCACCTGGGATCCGGACCTGGTCGAGGTCGGGCCGGGCACCGCGGCCGGTGAGCTGCTCCGGCGCTACTGGCACCCGATCGCGCGCAGTGAGGAAGCGTCGGCCGTGCCGCGCAACGTCCGGCTGCTCGGCGAGGATCTCGTCCTGTACCGCAGCCTCGACGGCACGCCCGGACTGATGTACCCGCGCTGCTGCCACCGTGGCACCACGCTGTACTACGGACGCGTGGAGGAGCAGGGCATCCGCTGCTCGTACCACGGCTGGTTGTTCGCCGCCGACGGCCGTTGCCTCGACCAGCCGTGCGAGCCCGACCGCGGGCGCAACAAGGACTCCTACCGGCAGCCGTGGTACCCCGTGGTCGAGTACCACGGCCTGATCTTCACGTACATGGGTCCCGCCGAGAAGCAGCCCGTGTTCCCTCGGTACGACATCTTCGAGGACCTCGACAGCGAGCACGAGGAGATCGTGATCATCGACCACTTCGCGTTCGGTGGCCCGGTCGAGGCGCCGTGCAACTGGTTCCAGACCCACGAGAACGCGATGGACCCATATCACGTGTTCATCCTCCACAACGCGATCAGCGGCCACCAGTTCGACCCCAAGCTCGAGATCTGGCCGCGCATCGAGTGGCAGCGCAACGAGACGGGTGTCACCGCGACACAGGACCGCGAGCTCCCCGACGGCACGACCCTGCACCGGGTCACCGAGATCCGCGTTCCGACCATCCGGGTCATCCCGACACCGACGCTCACGATCCTCGGCAAGACCAACAACATGTCGTGGGCCCAGCCGATCGACGACACGAACACGCGCGTCTACGCGATGGTCCGCAAACCCAAGGACCAGCCGCCGCAGGGCCTCCCGGTGTACGACGGTCACCGCAGCTGGTTCGACCTGTCCGAGGAGGAGCACCAGCGGTTCCCGGGCGACTACGAGACCCAGGTCGGTCAGGGTCCGATCACCCGCCACAGCGAGGAGCGGCTCTCCGCGAGCGATCGCGGCGTGTCGATGGTGCGCCGTCAGTTCAAGGAGCAGGTCCGGCTGGTTGCCGACGGCCACGACCCGGTCGGGGTGCACTTCGACGAGTCGGAGGCGCTGCAGACCGTCGTCGCCGGCAACTACATCGTCGGCCCCGACACCGATCTCGACGAGATCCCTCTCAGCGAGACACTGCGCGAGACACCGCGATAGCCCGGGCGGCGCCGCGTCAGCTGCGCGACAGGGTGACGACGCGGCAGCGGTCGAACTCGGACGCTTCCTCCAGGGAGATCGACTCGAGGTCGGCGTTCGAGATCTGGGCGAACCGCTCGTCGAGCGCGTCCCAGATGTGCCGCACGACCTCCTCCACGGTCGGCTCCCGCTCCCACACCAACGGCTCGAACCCCTTCCACCGGCCGACGTCCTCGTGGGTCAGATACCTTCCGCGCCACGGCTCGACCACGGAGGTGAGCTCCTTTTCCAGGTCGTCGGCCGGGTAGATCTTGTCCGAGTCGACCGGCCCGGAGACGGTCGCGCCGACCTTCCAGGCGTGGGTGTGGACCAAGCCGTCCACGCGGTGTCCCCACCGGGCGTGGATCGAGGCCGTGATCGTCATCTTCATGCTGCTGCCTTTCCCAGGTCGTCGAGGACCGCGTCGGCGGCGTTGCGCCCGCTGGCGCCGAACACCCCCGCACCGGGGAACGTGCCGGCGCCGGACAGGTACAGCCCGTCGAGCGGTGTGCGGTATCGCGTGGTCTCGCGCTGCCGTCCGACGAACGCGACGAGCGGCGGCGCGGCGTACGACGGCGTGTGGCCGCGGTGCATCGAGAACTCGGCTTCGTAGCGGTCGGGTGTCATCGCACGCCAGCGATCGATCCGCAAGGTGCCCGGCTCCATGAACGTGTCGAGCACCTCCAACCAGCGCGCCGGCTCACCCGATGCCGGCCACCCCCCGCGCAGGTCGTAGGGGGTGAACAGCACCTCGAGGCTGAGCACGTGCTGGCCGGCCCGCGGCTGCATGTCGGGGTCGAGCGCGGTCGGCACGTTCACCATCAGCGACGGCTTCGGGTGGACGAGCCCCTGCTCGCGCAACCGGTGTGCCTCGGCGATCTGATCGGGGCTCGGGTTGACGAGCGTGGTGGGCGCGAGGAGATCGGCGCCACCGACCAATCCGGCGAGCTCGTCGGTACCCCGCCATCTCGGGAGCCCGTCGAGGACGACGTCGACCTTGGACTCGTACCCGTCCTCGACTGGTCGCGCCCGCCAGTCGTCGACGAGCCGTTGCGCCTTCGGGGGGACGGTGTCGAGCCAGTCGACGAACACCCGCTGCGGGTCACATGCCGCGACGACACGGCCGGCCTCGATCTCGGTGCCGTCGTCGAGCCGCACCCCGACGACGGCACCGTCACGGACGACGAGCCGGGACACCCTGCTCTCGCAGCGGGTCCGGCCGCCGGCCGCCTCGAACGATGCGCGCACGGCATCGGTGAGCGCGCCGCTGCCGCCCACGGGACGGCCACTCTTGACGAGGTGCCGGGTCGCGTACAGCGCGGCTGCCGTCCCCGTGCCGGCCGCCGTGTGCGGTGCACCCCACACCGTCGGC
>DATHUU010000188.1:0-2030 GCA_035461925.1 Ilumatobacter sp. | reverse complement strand
CCCGTCATCACGAGTGCCGTGCCACCGAGCCACCGGTGGAGATCGAGCAGCCACGCCGGTCGATCGTGGGGCTTCAGGGCGCGGGTGGCGAGCAGGACACCCCACACGACGGCGAGCACGAGCAGGACCAGGGCGACGATGCCCGAGCTGCGTGAGAGGTACCACCAGGTCTTCTCGTTCATCGGCCGAAGACCTCCCAGGCGGTGGAGTGGTGGACGTGGCCGTCGTCGGTCGTGACCCGGGCGGCGAGCCCCAGCCGGTCGTAGACACTGAGCGCCTGCGAGCACCCGTCGACGAACGCGACCTTGGTGAACGCTTCGGCCCAGGCGGCAGAGCCGGCGATGACGGTGCAGCCGATCACGTCGTCCGACGTCGGTCGAAGCGTCCGTGGGTCGAGGAGATGGTGTCGATCGCCGCCCGGCGACGGCCAGGTCCGCAGTCGAGAGCTGGAGGTGGCGATCCCACCGGAGCGGAGCCGGACGAGGGTCGGTCGACCGCCGCCGGCCGAACGGATCTCGACCGGCCATCCGTGGCCGACCGGTGCGCGGCCGGCGATGCGGAGGTCGCCGCCGATCTCGATCAGCGCCCCCTCGGCACCCAGGTCGAGCAGCTCGGCGACGATGAGGTCGGCAGCGAGACCCTTGCCGATCCCGCCGGGGTCGAGCGACGTGCCCGCGGGCAGCTGGACCACGCCGCTCGTCGGCTCGACGCACACGAGGTCGGGACGGCCGACGGGGCGGACGTCGCCGGCCAGCGACGTGCGGGCGGTCGCGTCGGAGCGGCTCGACACGTAGCCGAGCTCGACGAGCGTGCCGAGGAGGGTGGGATCGAAGGCCCCGTCGGTCGCACGCCACGCTCGGACCATGGCCTCGACCAGCGTCACCGTGTCACTGCTGCATCGACGCGGTGCGCCACCGGCCGCGTTGAGCCCGCTGATCTCGCTGTCGGCCAGGAAGCGACTCCACCGTCGCTCGATCTCGTCGAGTCGCTGCTCGACGTGCTGCAGCAACGGTGACGGATTCGCGCCGACGACGACCACGTGGGCGGTGCAACTCATCGCCCGATACGCCCGGCGCGCCACCGGCACTGCGAGGTCAGCTGCCATCGCTCGTCGCTTCTGGAGCCGGCGCCGCGGCCGGTGCTGCCGGGGCGGCCTGATTCGATGGTGACGGTGATGATGGCGGCGGCGATGGTGGCGCCGGGACCGCGAGGTCGACCGCGGCCACCGGCGTCGGGGCGGCAGGCGTCGGGGCGGCAGGAATCGGAGCGGCAGGAATCGGAGCGGCAGGATTGGTCACGTCGGGAGCCGGGGTCACGCCGGCGGCGGCGAGGTCGGCGGCGAGATCTCCCGTTCCGGTCGTGGTCGACAGCGTCTGTCCGGTCGAGCCGTCCACGACGACGACGATCACCTGCGGAGCGCGGGTCGGTGCCGGCGACGGGGTCACGGTGGACGACGCCGGCGGAATCGCCTCGGGGAGGACCGGAACGGCGGAGGCCGGTGCGCCCTGGCCCGGGGGCGGCACGGTCTCGACGTCGTTCGTCCGACCGTCGGCGATCCCGTAGCCGGCGATCATGCCCAACATCGCGGTGGCCGACGCACCGACGGTCACGATCTTCGAGTTCGTCGCCGGTGACCGTCGCCGGCGACGTGGCCCACCGCCGGGGTCCACGGTCGGCGTGGTGGTCGGCGTGGTGGTCGGCGTGGTGGCCGGTGTGGCGGCCGGTGTGGTGGTCGGTGTGGTGGCCGGTGTGGTGGTCGGTGTGGTGGTCGGTGTGGTGGTCGGTGTGGCGGCCGGTGTGGCGGTCGCGACGACCGGGATCTCGGTGGTGTCCTCCGCCTGCGTCGCGGCGGGTGCTCGGCGCTGCTGCAGTCGGGCGAGCCGCTCGGCGCGCTCGTCATCGATCGCCGTCGTGTCGGCCGTCACGACGTCAGTCATCGTCCCGGTCGTCGTCGTCGTCCCGGTTGTCGTCGTCGTCCCGGTTGTCGTCGTCGTCCCGGTTGTCGTCGTCGTCCCGGTTGTCGTCGTCGT
>DATHUU010000187.1:0-2817 GCA_035461925.1 Ilumatobacter sp. | reverse complement strand
CCCGGAAGGTGGTGCGGCATGAACGACGACGCGCTGGACGACGACCTGCTGAACGACGACCTGCTCGGGCGCATCTCGGATGCGTTTGATGACCTCCCTCCCGTTCGGGACCGGCTCACCGCTGCCGCTCGCGACGCGTTCGCATGGCGACGCGCCGACGCCCAGCTCGCCGAGCTGCTCGCCGACCCGGCCGACGTCGAGCTCGCGGGCGTGCGGGGTGGGCCCGCCGACCGGCGCGCGTTCCGATACGGCGCCGGCGAGTTCGTCATCCGGGTTCATCTGACCGAGGCGACGCTGATCGTGATGGTCGAGCCGCCGCTGTCGGTCGTGTGCAGGGTCGTGACCGGGGACGACACCTCGGAGCACGTCACCGACGAGCTCGGCGAGCTGGCGATCGACGCCCCGGAGCTCCCGATGCGCCTCGAGGTCGACCTCCCGAGCGGTACCACGGTCACGCCCTGGATCACCGGTTAGCCGGCTCGCGTCAGGGCAGGTTGACGACCGTGCCGAGACCGGGGTAGCGGAAGTGGCCGGGCCGGTCGAGGACCCAGGCGGCGACGTCGCCGGGTGATCCGGCGTTGCCACGACACATCCACTCCCAGCCGATCGTCGCCGCGACGATCGGGCCGGAGAACGAGGTACCGCTCCACTTGGCCCAGCCGTCGAAGTCCTCACCGTCGTCCTTCGCCTCGGGGCCGAGGTCGAAGAACGTGCTGACGACGTCGACGCCCGGAGCGCATGCGTTCACCCACGGCCCGAAGTTCGTGAACCAGGCCGGTCCGTTCGGGCCGAGCGCGCCGACGCCGATCACGTTCTCGAACGAGGCCGGCCAGGTCGGCCGACAGGTGGCGTCGTTCCCGGCCGAGGCGACGAACACCACCCGGTCACGGATGATCTCGTTCGTCTCCGGATCGAACTCGTGGTAGCGAGCCTGGATCGTGGCGATCGCGTTCGCGATCGCGACTGGTGGGTCGTCCTCGTCGCAGTACCCGCCGAACGACATCGTCACGATGTCGAACCGTGGCTCCTTCGATCCGTCATCGGGGAACATCTCGAGCAACGTCGATGCGACGGCGGCGTCGTCGGTGTCCCCGTACGAGCTGAGCGCCCGTTCGCAGTGCACCTTCGAGCCGGGTGCGAGGTTGGCGAAGATCCCGGCGATGAACGTGCCGTGCCCCGCCGCGGGGTCGAGGACCTGGTTTCCGTCGCCGTCGTACACGTCGGGGTCGTGGCCCTCGAGCACGGACGCGAGGAACGAGTGCGCTGCGACGGCTGACGGGTTCGTCGGGTTCCCGGAACCGTCGACGGCTGCTCCGGCGGCAGCGATCTTCGGCCACGCTCCGGTGTCGAGAACGAGGACGCTGCACCGAGCCTCGGGGATCGCCGCACGGTGTGATCGCTCGTCGTTGGAGAGTCCGACCGCCGGTCGGGCGGTCGACGTGCGCGGTGCCTCGATCTGCCCGGTCCACCATCCGCACGGAGGGACACCGCATCCGTCGCCGGTCGGGTAGGGGTTGCCGGTCGGGTACGGGTTGCCGGTCGGGTAGGGGTTGCCGGTCGGGTAGGGGTTGCCGGTCGGGTACGGGTTGCCGGTCGGGTACGGGTTGCCGGTCGGGTACGGGTTGCCGGTCGGGTACGGGTTGCCGGTCGGAAATGGGTTGCCCGTCGGGTGGGCGAAGAAGACGTGGTTGAGCTGTGCCGTCTCGTCGACGCGCGCCAGCTCCCGCACCGTCGCGACCGGGTCGGGGATGCCGAGGACCAGGACGAGGTCGTTCGCCGCTTCGCCATCACCGATGATCGTCCGCACAGCCAGATCGTCGGGGTCCTTGCCCAGGCGCTTGGCGATGTCGACGAGAGCCCGCCGACGGACGATCACCTGGTTGGGCCGGTATGCGATCGGAGGGCCCGACCCACCCGATCGGAGCTGGACTCGGGTGTCCCACGGGGAGGTCGGCTCCGCGGGCACGCGGTCGCCTTTCGGAGAGTTCGCCATCCCGTGAGAGCATGTCACACGGTGGAGAGCGCGACATCCGAATTCCTCGACGACGCCGGCTGGGACCGGCGCGTCCAACATTCGCCTGGCGACGCGCTCACCCGGGCACAGCTGCTCCTCGACGACGCCAGTCCGTCGGAGACCGAGCGCGCCCGGCTCCTGCGCGTCGTCGCGCGAGCCCAGTTCGAGCTCGGCCGGCTCGACGTGGCCTCGGACACGATGCGCGCCGCGGTGCGCGTCGCTCGCACCATCGACGACGACGACGTCCGTCACGCGGTACTGATGACCTCGGCGGTGGTCCTCGCCGAAGCTGGTGACGTCGGTGCTGCGCTCGCCAACCTCGCGCTCCTCGAGCCGGAGTGCGACGGACCGGTGCTCGCCCGTGTCCGGCTCCAACAGGCCTATGTCCTCCACCATGCCGGACGACTCCCGGAGGCGCTCGTGGCGCTCGATCACAGCGACCGCCTGTTCGCGGTCGGTGGTACCGAAGAGGACCGGTTCCGCGTCCATCTGAACCGCGGGCTCGTGCTGCTCCAGCATGGTGATCTCGACGCAGCCGAGACCGACATCCGCGCCGCCGCCGACCTCGCCCACCGTCTCGGCATGACCGCCGCCGAGGGACAGTGCCACGCCAACGCCGGCGTGCTGTACGGGCGCGGTCGCCGCATCGTCGAGTCGCTGCGTGCCTTCGAGCACGCAGAAGCCTTGTTGGCCGAGGTCGGGCGGCCCTACCGCGTCGTCAACGGCCTGGAGATCGACCGAGCCGAGGTCCAGATGCACTCGGGCTTGGTGCTCGACGCCGTCGATTCCGCTCGGCGCGCGCT
>DATHUU010000186.1:0-21930 GCA_035461925.1 Ilumatobacter sp. | reverse complement strand
TCCATCGAGAACCCGAGCGGCTCGACAAGGTGGAGCCGGACACCGGCGTTGGCGCACAGTCGGATGACGTTGCCGGTGTTCGTCGCGATCTCCGGTGCCACGAGCACCACGTCGAACATCGGCCGGTCACGAATCAGGAGCGCTCGGCGGCCAGCAGGCTCCGGCGCACTTTGCCGGCGTCGTCGCGCACCGGTTCGTCGACGAACTCGTAGGTGCTCGGGCACTTGTAGCTGACCAGCCGCTCGGCCAGGTGGGCGCGCAGCTCCGCCTCGTCGACACCGTCGGGCGCGTCGACGATCGCGTGCACCCGTTGACCCAGGTCGTCGTCGGGTACTCCGATCACGCAGCAGCTCCGCACGGCCGGGTGCTCGTCGATCGCGGCCTCGACCTCGGCGGGGTAGATGTTGGCGCCACCCCGGAGTATGAGATCCTTGCGCCGGTCCGCGAGGTACACGTAGCCGTCCTCGTCGATCCAGCCCATGTCGCCGAGGCTCTCCCAGTCGGTGTTGCCGAGCTGCTTCGCATCGGCCCCGAGATACTGGTACGTGGAGTTCCGGCCACCGTCGGCCAGCATGTAGATCTCGCCGATCTCGCCCGGGTCGGCGTCGCTGCCGTCGTCGCGTACGACCTTCATCCGGCCTGCGATCGGCTTGCCGACCGACCCGTGATGCTCCAGCCACTCGCGCCCGGTGATCCACGTGACCGACTGGACCTCGGTGCCCGCGTACAGCTCGCAGAGCACGTCGGGGCCGACCCAGTGGATCCACTCCTCCTTCAGCCAGGGCGGGCACGGTGCTGCCATGTGGACCGCGACCTCCAGTGACGACACGTCGGCCGCGGCCTTCACCTCGTCGGGGAGCTTCCAGATCCGGTTCATCATCGTCGGGACCAGGTACAGGTACTTCGGCCGGTACGTGGTGACGGCGTCGAGCACCTCTTCGGGGACGAACCGCGGGAAGTTGATCACGTGGTTGCCGCCGACCAGGGCCATCGACGAGATCGAGAACGGCGCGTTGTGGTAGAGCACGCCGGGGATCACGCACGCCGACCGACTCGGGAGCGAGAAGCCGGGTGCGTCGACGTCGAACACGCCGGGTGTCGTCGCGAGGATGATCTTGGGGCGTCCGGTGCTGCCACCGGACGTCGGCGCCTTCCAGCGTTCGGTGATCACGTCGGGCAGCTCACCGTCGCCGAGCGTCGGATCGGGCTCGTACCCGACCGGCACGCATGTTCGCCCGGGGATGCGGTCGGCATCGACGCCGATCACGATGCGGGAGTCAGCGAGCTCGACGATCTCCTCCAGCTCACGACCCGGCAGCTTCGCCGAGACCGGCTGGGGTGTCGCGCCCAGCTTCCAGACCGCGAACGCCGACTCGAAGAAGGTGGTCGAGTTGGGGAGCGCGATCGTCGCCAGGTCACCGGCGACCACACCCAGGTCGGCGAACGCCCGCGCCAGTCGGTTCGTGCGGCGGTCGAACTCGAGCCAGCTGAGTGTGGTGTCACCGCACGTCAGCGCCGGATCGTGTGGTCGTTCGTTGGCGTGCAGGGTGACCGCACGCGAGATCGAGAGTGTCCCCATGGCCTCGGATCGTACGGTCCGCCCCGCCGGTGGAGGCAGTTGGACCACCGAGGGCTCACGACGTCGCGAACGGCGGGCGTGGCACCGTGGCGAGCCCACCGGGCTCGGCGATCCACCGGACCTGGAGCGGGGCGAGGAACCAGGGGTCGGTGTCTCCCGGGGACAGGAGGTCGACGGCACTGCCCGGCATCGCCGGGTGGTGGTAGCAGATGGCGGGAGCAGTGCCGACGTTCGCCAACCCGACCAGATCACCCGCGCGGGGGTGATGACGGTGCCAGCCGAACAGCCCTGGTACGCCCGTGTCGAACGGCCGGGACGTCGCCGCCGTGTCGTCGAGCTGCAGGCATGCCCGGCGGGTCTCGATCAGGTGGCGCATGCCTGCCCACACCCGTCCGGACGGAGTGGTCGGGTCCTTCCGGAGCGCGGCGAGATCGTGGTCGAACACCGGGCGATGCGTCCAGCGGCTGTCCTGACGACGCGTCGGATCGCTCCGCCACGCCGTGTCGTCCTGCTGGCAGAGCTCGTCGCCCATGTACACGATCGGGATGCCCCCGAACCCGAACGCGATGCCGTACAGCAGGAGGATCCGGTCGATCGCCCGGTCGAGCGCCTCCTCGTCGCCAGCGGCGAGCGCGGCCGTCACGCCGGCGAGCGTCGCCGTCATCCCGCTCGTGCGCTCGTCGCCGATCGCCGGGTTCACGCCGAAGGGTGTGCCACGCGCGAACGAACCGGGGAACTCGCCGCGGTAGAACTCGGCGAGGAACGCCCGGTGTCCGGCACCGGTGACGCCACACGCCGCGGCGTCGGCGTCGTCGATCGCCCAGCCGATGTCGTCGTGACAGCGGACATAGGTGAACCAGGTGGTGCGGGGAGGCGGATCCGGGAGTTGGGCGAGCGCGTGCCCGGCCAGCTCGGCCCGCTGGGCGGCGAGCATCGACCAGCCCTGCACCATCAGCTGGTTGTGGTAGGCGAGCTCGCATTCGCGCCGTTCGAGTCGGTGCCGGCCGAGATAGCCGACCAGGTCGGACGGCCCGACGATCGCCTCGGCGAGCAGGATCGTGGCGGGCGCCGCCATGCCGACGACGGCCCGGATCACTTGGGCGATGAGATGGGCCTCGGGTTGGTTCTGGCAGTTGGTGCCGAGCCGCTTCCACGTGAACGCGATCGCGTCGAGCCGGAGGATGTCGACGCCCAGGTTCGCGAGGTCGAGCGCGATCCCGGCCATCTCGACGAGGACGTCGGGATTCGTGTAGTCGAGATCCCACTGGAACTCGCGAAAGGTGGTCCACACCCAGTGTCGGAGCTCGTCGTTCCAGGTGAAGTTGCCCGGGGACATCTCCGGGAACACCTCGGGCAGGGCCTCCTCCCAGCGGTCGGGCTCGGTCCGGTCGGGGTACATCCGGTAGAGCGTCCGGTGGTACGCGGAGCCGGCACGGGCGGCGCGGGCCCACTCGTGGTCGTCGCTCGTGTGGTTGAGCACGAAGTCGAGGCACAGATCGATGCCGTGCTCGTGGAGCTGGTCGATCGTGGCGACGAGGTCGGCGGTGGTCCCGAGTCGAGGGTCGGGGGAGAGGAAGTCGCGGATCGCGTACCCGCCGTCGTTCTCGCCCTGGCGAGGCTGCAGGACCGACAGGAGGTGGATCGTGTCGATGCCCAGCTCGTCGAGGTACGGGAGCTGCCCGGCAACGCCGCCGAGCGTGCCGGCGAACCGATCGAGGTAGGCCATGTACCCGACCCGCTGGTTCGACTGGTACCAGTCCGGGTTCGCCTGCCGGGCGCGATCGCGGGCCACCAACCGGGTCGGGCGGTCGGCCGCCGCCGCTCGCGCCCGCGCGACCAAACGGGTCGTGACGGCGTCGGCCTCCCCGTAGAGCCCGGTGAGCGCGGCGCGCAGGTCGGCGGCTCGGTCAGCGACCCGGATCTCGAACTCGTCGGGCTGCGGTGCAGTCACGGTGGGCAGCGTAGAGGGTCGACCGAAAGCGCTTGCAGCGGTGACGCGGTACTCTCCGGCCCATGACCATCCGCATGGGACTCGTCGCCGCGTCGCGCATCGCCGAGCAGGCGATCATCGACCCGCTCCCCGGCGTCGACGGGGTCGAGCTCGTCGCCGTGGCGGCCCGCGACCGTGATCGGGCCCGCCTGGCGGCCGACCGGTGGGGAGCACGACTGGCGTTCGGTTCGTACGAGGAGCTCATGGCGTGCGACGAGGTCGACGCCGTGTACATCGGGACACCGGCCTCGCTGCACCGGGAGTGGTCGATCGCCGCGATCGAGGCCGGCAAGCACGTGCTCTGCGAGAAGCCGTTCGCCGCCAATGCCGACGATGCTCGACTCGTCGCCGACGCGGCGCGAGCGAGCGACGTGGTGGTGATGGAGGCGTTCCACTGGCGCTACCACCCGTACGCACAGCAGATCCGCGACGTCGTCGACTCGGGTGTGCTCGGCCGCCTCGACCGGATCGAGGCCGCGTTCGACATCCCCGACGGACGGATCCGGCGAGACGACATCCGCTGGACCCTGCCGCTCGGCGGTGGCGCCACGATGGACCTGGGCTGCTATGCGATCCAGTGGGTCCGGTTCGCAGCGGGCGCCGACCCCGACGTGGTGTCGGCCGAGGCGGTGTGCCCGGTCGAAGGCGTCGACGGGTCGCTCGGTGCCGAGCTGCGGTGGCCGTCCGGTGTGACCGGGAGGGTGCACTCGTCGATGATCGCCCCGGGCGACTCGGTGGAAGCGTGGCTGCGGGTGGCGGGCGAGCACGGCACGCTGATCGCCACGAACCCGCTGGCGCCGCAGCAGGGCACCTCGATGCTCGTCGTCGACCTCGGCGATCGGCTGTGGCACCGGCCGGCGGCGACGACCGCCAGCTACTTCCACCAGCTCGTCGCGTTCCGGGACGCCATCGTCGACGGCGCCGACTTCCCGACGACCGCCGACGACGGCGTGCGGAACATGGAGATCATCGACGCCTGCTACCGGGCCGCCGGCCTCACCCCCCGCCCCGCTGCCTGACGTCGCGCAAGGTGTCTGACACCTCGCGCGACGGGTCAGGCGAGGTTCGCCGTGGTGCCGGCGAGGTCGACCTTGCGATCGCAGCAGTCGGCGGCGAGCAGCTCTCGCATCGTGTCGACGTCGGTCGAGTCCGCCCAGTGGCGGCCGCCCTCGTCGTCGAGCACCGACATGATCGCGCGATCGGGCTGCATGTCCCGACCGAAGGTCACCGTGTAGGTCTCGAGCAGACCGGATGCCACCGCCTCCGTCGGGCTCGGCCGGCAGGGGAGGGCGTCGACCTCGTCCTGCGGGTGGGACGACCGGAACACGGCCGCGGGCGGCTCGGCCGACAGCACGATCGCGCTGTGCTTGGTGAAGTAACCACCGTTGCCGGTGAGCAACGCCCGCTGCTCCGGCACTTCCCGTAGCAGCTCGATCGAGCGGGTGAGGGCGAGGATGCAGTAGCAGTTCAGCGGCCCGGCCGCGAACGTCAGCCCGCCGGTGATCGTGAACCCGCGCTCGGGGGAGATGCCCATCTCCCGCTGCGCGACCTGCACCGCCACGGGAAAGCACGAGTAGAGGTCGATCAACTCGCAGTCGTCCACCGCGAGGTCGGCGAGGGCGAGCGTGTCGCGGCCGACGAACCGCATCGCCGGCGACTCGTCGAACGCCCACCGGTTGGTCGGGTACCAGTGGTCGGCCGCGCCGGCGCCGGCCCACGGGAAGATCCACCGATCGCGGGGGACACCTGCCGCCTCGGCGGCGGCCGCCGAGCACATCACGACCGCACCGCCCTGGTCGACGTTCAGGTTCGATGTCATCAGCTTCGGGTACGGCGCTGCGATCGGGCGGTTCCGCTCGGTGACGGTGGCGATCTCGTCGGCCGACAGCTCCTCGCGCAGCCACGCGTGCGGGTTGGCCGCCGCGACGGCGCTCGCACGCGACCACAGGCCGGCGATGCGACGGAGGTGCTCGGCGGCGTCCTCGCCGAGACGGTGCCGCAGCGCGGTCTCGGCCATCGCGTAGAAGCGGGGCGCGTGGTGGACGCCCATGGCCTCCTCCACCTGCCCGCTGAGCGGCTGCTCCGACCCGAACACGACGTCGGGTGCGGCGCCATCGCGCTCCGCGAGGTACTGGGTCGTGATGCCCCTGGCATGGTCGGAGCGCCGGGTGCGAAGCGCTTCGGCCGCGCACACGACGGCGACATCGAGCTCGCCCGCTGCGATGTGGCTCGCGGTGTCGATCACCAGGTCGTACACCTGGTTGCCACCCGACGTGGTCGTCGTCGTCCGCGCGTCCGGGCGGCCCAGTCGCTCGACGACGAGCCGACCCGGATCGGCGTAGGGCCAGATGCCCCACACGACCCGGACGGCCTCGATGCGTGCTCGCAGGGCCGACGCCGCACCGGTGTCGTCGAGCGCGGCCTCGCTGCACCGGACCATGAGGTCGATCGGCTCGGAACCGAAGTCGCGGTCGTTGATCTGACCGGCACCGACGAGGACGGGTGTGCGCGGATCGATGTTCACGTGGGGGTTCTCCCGGGGGTGGTGGTCAGGTGCGTGCGGCGTCGCCGAGCTCGTCGACGAACTGGCGGTGATCGACGGACTTCTGCGCGTGCTCGCCCACGGTCAGCTTCTTGCGGCGCTCGCCGCGGAGGACCGCGAGCGGATCTTCCTGGTCGCCGACGTAGCCGAGCGCGAACGCCCCCTCTTGATATCCCATGACCTTCAGCAGGTCGTCGTCGAGGGTCCGGGCGATCTCGGGCGGGCAGGCGAGGTACTGGTTCTCCTCCTGACGCACCCAGCCGACGGCGTAGGTGATGTTGACGCCCTGACGCGGTCCGTCGCTCCGGTTGGCGCCGCCGCCGTGGAAGACCTTGCCGTCGTAGAACAGGACGCTGCCCCGTCGCATCTCGACCTGGGCGCCGGGCATCGCCAGGCCCTCCTCGTCGGGCACGCCGCCCGAACCCGGAAGGACGTGCGTGCCGCCGTTCTCGATCGTGAAGTCGGTGAGCGCCCACATCGTGTTGCACTGGACGTGGTAGTCCGGCGGGAACGGGAAGAAGTCGAACGCCATCTGGTCGCGGTGCAGCTTCTGCTGCGTCTCACCGGGTTCGATCGAGATGATCTGGGTCAGGTGGAGCTGGAACGTGGTGACGTGGTCGAGGAACGCCCCGACAGCACCGATGACCGTCGGGTGCATCACCAGCTCGCGGGACGTCGGGCACCGGGCGATCAACGCCCCGGTGCGGCGGGTGTGTCTGCCGTCGTACTCGTCGCGCCCGGTGTCGGACGCCCCGATCCACGGTTCGGCCTCGGTCGCGAGACGGTCCATCGTGGCCCGGTCCGCGACGTCGTCGACGATCGCGTAGCCCCAGCGCCGGAGATGATCGGCGACGACCTGCGGGTCGGTGTCAGGTGAGAAGTGCGTGAGCTCCACGGCAGCAGCGTACGCGCCGGTCGCGTCGTCGATCGGGCCGGACTACGGTGCCCGCCATGACCCGCATCGTGATCCACGAGGACGATGTCGCCTTCTGTCGAGGTGCCAACGACGCCTTCGTGGAGCTGTCCCTGCTCGGGACGATCTCGGCGGGCTCGGCGATGGTGCCGTGCCCGTGGTTCCACGACCTCGTCCTGCGGGCGGCCGAGCTCGACGACGGGTCGCTCGACCTCGGGGTGCATCTCACGCTCACCTCGGAGCACGCGGGTTACCGCTGGGCGCCGATCACGCGACCGTCGCCCGCTGCCGGCCTGACCGACGAGCACGGGTACATGTGGCCGCGCGTGCACCAGGTGCGCGAGCACGCCGACGCCGACGCGGTGGAGGAGGAGTGGCGGGCCCAGATCGACCGCGCCCTCTCCGCCGGGATCGACGTCACGCACCTCGACGCGCACATGGGTGCCGCGCTCGCCCCGGAGTGGTGTGACCGCTACGTGGCGCTCGGCGTCGAGTACGCGATCCCCGCGCTGATCACCGTCGACCTCGACGCGTACGGGCCGAACAACCACCTGTCGGGCACGTCGGAGGAGACCTTCGCGGAGTTCGTGCGCCAGGCGAGGGCGGCCGACATGCCGGTGTTCGACGTGGTGCTCGAGACCGACTTCCGCCGCCCGCGCGGCGCTCCCGTCGATTACCGCGAGATGTTGCGCTCGGCCGATGACGACGCCGACCTCGAGCTCGTCTACTGCGCGTTCCACCCGTGTGCCCCCGGCCCGGGCGAGGTGGAGCGGATCGACGAGGAGTGGTGGCACGTCCGCACCGACGAGTACGACCTCTTCGGCGAGGCGGCCTGGAAGGCGTGGCTCGACGAACAGCCGTTCGAGGTGATCGGCATGCGCCACCTCCGCGACGAGTTCCGCGCCGGTCCCTGACCCCGCGACCAGAACGACGAGGTGGCCCGGTCCGACACGGCCCGGTCGGAGCGCGGCTGGCACCATCGGGGCATGACGCTGACGGTGGCCTCCTCGAAGCCCATGCACGACGCACATCGGATCGCGTTCGATGGTGCCGTCGATGCCGACGGTCACATCCTGGAACCTCCCACGCTGTGGGAGGACTACATCGATCCGGAGTTCCGGGACCGGGCGCTGCGCATCGTGCTCGACGAGAACGGGCTGGAGGAGCTGCAGATCGGCGGCCGGCGCTCGCAGATGACCCGCCGCGGCTTCCCGGCCACGCTCGGAGCGATGGGTGCCCCGGACCTCCCCGACATGCAGAAGAACCCCGATCGCACCTACCTGACCGAAGCGCCCTACGGCACCATGGACCCGGCCGAGCGACTGCGGGTGATGGACGCCGAGCACATCGACGTGTCGATCCTGTACACCACGATCGGTCTGTTGTGGGAGGCCGAGGTGCAGGACCCGGCCCTCGCACAGGCGTACACCAAGGCGTACAACCGGTGGATCACCGAGTTCTGCGCCGATTCGCCGCGACTCGTGCCGACCGCGCACATCTCGCTCTCCGATCCGCAAGCCGCGGCCCGGGAGCTGGAGCGAGCGGTCGGGGAGGGGGCGGCAGGTGCGTACGTGTGCCCGTTCACACACGACGGCAAGCCGCTCGGGCACCCCGACCACCACGTCGTCTTCGCGGCCGCGCAAGACCTCGACGTGCCGTTCGCGATCCACCCCACCTTCGAGCCGCAGTGGACGAAAGGGGAGCGGATGGGGACGTGGGAGCACGTCAAGCAGCTCCGCCTCCTGGCGTCGGTCACGGCGTCCGACGGGGTGCGCCACCAGTTCACCACGCTGTTCGACTACGGCGTCTACGACCTGTTCCCCCGCCTCAAGGTGCTGGTGCTGGAGTCGGGTGGTGGGTGGATCGGCTACTGGCTCGATCGGATCGACGCCGTGTTCGGCCACACCTTCATCGGCGAGAAGGTGCCGCTGGAGCACAAGCCCAGCGACTACTTCCGCGAGCGGATCTGGATCAGCTGCGACCCCGACGAACGCACGATCCCGGCGCTCGCCGAGCGGTTCGGCGCCGACCGGTTCATGTGGGCCTCCGACTTCCCGCACGCCGACCACACCCCCGAGTACGTGCACGACCTGAACGAGCTCGTTGCCGCGTTCCCCGAGCAGGACCGGGCGAAGTTCATCGGTGACAACGCCCGAGCCCTGTTCGGCATCCCCGCCCACGACGCCTGACCACCTCCACCTCCTCGTCGTGGTCGGATTTCTGCCGGGACACCCCGGCAGAAACCCGGCCAGAACGAAGAAGGTGGGGCGGGTCACCTCACCCGGCCAACCAGCGTTCGGCGTCGGTCGGGGTCGCGGGCCGCCAGTCGAACGAGCCGGCGTCGAGGGTGTGGGCCCTGACGACGTCGAGCGTTTCGACCGGGTCGATCGGAACGGGCTGGGCGATCACTCCGGAAGCGTCGGCGCGGATCTCCCACCGCGTGTCGTCGTCCGCGACCTCGAAACGCTCGACCTCCCAGCGGCCGGTCTCCAGGTCGAGCACGCCGATCTGACCGAAGTCGTCCTGCTCCTCCTCGGTGTACGGGGCACGCACCGGTGCGACGACGACGCGGTCGTCGATCACCGCGGTTGCCGGCATGGCGAGCGCGAACGGCGGGTCCTCCACCCCGGTCCAGCTGTCACTCGCCGGGTCGTAGATCCCGACGGTTCCATCCGGGGCTCGCTTCAGGACACCGCGATCGGTGACCACTTCCAGGAACCGGTCGCCGAACTCGTGGGGCGTGAACCACTGGCAGGTGGCATCCGGCTCGCAGTCGAGCCACGGGGGGAGCGGGACCTCGCTCCACTCGTTGGTCTCGACGTCGAGCTTCCACGGTTGCGTGAACGGGGTGTAGTCGAGCGCGCCCGGTTCGAGGCCGAAGTTCAGCGCCCACCGCCCGAAGCCGCTCGTCCACTCCATCTGCACGCCGTCGGGAGGTGTCGCCACCTGGTCGACGGTCAGGTCGGGCCGGACGATCACCCCTGCACGAGCGGGTGACGGCACGGCCGTGTTGCCGTCGGTCTCGATCCACACGCTGCGCCCGACGAGCAGCGACCCGTCGACCGACAGCACGTGCAAGCCCTGGCCGAGCTCGCGGTCGAGCCCGAGCTCGGGTCCGTTCGTCCACTCGCCCGTCGCCGGATCGAGCAGGTGGAGCTCAACCGGCGCCGGCGCCGTCGAGGCGCCATCGAAGACGTGGGAGATCACGGCGACCGAGTCGCCGAGGCCGTAGACGCGCATGGTCGACCAGAGCCCCTCGATCACCTCCGCCGGCATGCTGCCGCCCCGTCCGTCCGGGAGCACGACGATGCCGGCAGCGTCGGTGCCGTCCGGCGTCTGCGCGACCAGAGCGAGCGCGTCCGTGCCGTCGCCGGCGGCGCGGTACACGAGGTCGCGACCCTCGGCGCGCTGCTGTCCGAGCCAGTTCTCGACCACCTCGCGGTTCGCCGGGAGGGTGGGCGGCGTGGACGGAATCGTGGTCGGCGACGGCTCGGGGAGCGTCGTCGGAGCCGGTGCCGACGGAATCGTGGTCGGAGCGGGTTCGGGGATGGTCGGGTCCGGTTGCGTGGCGAGATCCCCGGGGTCGTCGGTGCCGCGCAGTGCCACGAAGGTGCCCATGCCGACGAGCAGCACGGCCGCGCCGCCGGCCACCACGGAACGGGTGACCTGTTGTCGACGACGGGCGGCGCGGAGCCGCTGCATGCCGTCCGGTGGAGCCGGGCGACGGAGCTCGGCGCCCGCGGCGCGGGCGAGCTGCTCGAACGTCTCGTCGTCCGCGGCGTCGGTGTCATGGGGAGTGAGGTGATCGGTCATGTCACATGTCCAGTTCTCGTGAGAGGGCCACTCGGGCCCGGGTGAGATCGCTACGGACCGTCCCCTCGGGGACGTCCAGGATGCTCGCCACCTCGGCCACCGACCGGTCGCCCGCGTAGTACAGCGTGACCGCGAGGCGCGGACGCTCCGGCAGGTCACGGACCGCAGACCAGAACGCCAGCGCTTCGACGGACGGGCCGGGGGTCGACGGCTCCTCGCGACGTCGGCGGGAGAGGAAGCGCGCTTCGGTCCGGCGTCGTCGCCATCGGCTTCGACAGAGGTTGACCACCACGCGATGGCACCAGCCACCGGGGCGCTCGAGCCGGCTCACCCGTTCCCAGTTGACGAGCGCCTTGACCATCGCGTCCTGGACGAGGTCCTCACCGTCGTACCCCGACAGCGCGGTGGCCACGGCGACGAGGCCGGGGAACTCACGTCGGTAGAGGTCGTCGAAGGTGCGCTCGCGGAGCGTGAGGTCGGTGGGGCCTGCCATGGCGGGAACGAGATGAGCTGCGGTGATCTGGCTGGTGGTGGTGAACGAGGGGGTGATCGTGGTGGTGATCGTGGTGGTGATCGTGGTGGTGTGCATCACCTCGACACACGCACGACCGGCTCGGTCCGCTGCAAAGAATCTCAGAAATCGCGGCGCCGGTCCGTCATCCGGCGTCGGCGAGCGCCGCCTCGACCGTGGCGCGGTCGGGCAGGAGGAGCCCCTGGCTCGCGACGGACAGCGCGGCGGCGACGTTCGCGAAGCGGACGGCGTCGTCCCAGCCGGCTCCCTCGCCACGTCGGACGGCGAGCGCGGCCATGAACACGTCACCCGCCCCGGTCTCGTCGATCGGCTCGATCGGTAGCGTCGGGATCTGTCGACTGCGCCACCCGTCGACGAGCACGGCGCCGGTCGCGCCGAGCTTCACCACGACGGTTCGGGCGCCGGCATCGTGCAGCTCGGCGGCCGCCAGCAGCGGCCAGAGCTCCGAGGTGTCCGTGCGTCCGACCAGGGCGGCCGCCTCGGCCCGATCGGGCGTGATCACGTCCGCTGCCCGCATCGCCGCACCGTCGACGTCTTCTGGTGGCGTCGGATCGAGGAACAGCCGGACCCCGCTCGACGACACGTGACGGGCGAGGGCGCTCATCACGACGCCGGGGATCTCGGCCTGCGCGACGACGATCTCGTCGGTGGTGAGCTCTTGGAGGGTGGGTTCGACGTGCTCCCACGCCAGCTCGTCGTTCGCTCCGGGGGCGAACACGAGCGTGCGGTGCAGCCCGTGGTTCAGCTCGATCGCGACGAACCCGGTCGGTGTCGTCGTCGAGAACGTGACCGCGCTCACGTCGACACCGTCCCCGGCGATCGCGTCGACGCACCGGTGCCCGAACTCGTCGTCACCCACCCGTGCCACGAGCCGAACCTCGGCGCCGAGCCGGGCCGCGGCCCGCGCGACGTTGCCGCCCTTGCCGCCGGGCTCGGTGAAGTAGTGGTCGACCACGAGCGCGGCACCGCTCGACCGTCGCCGGCCACCGAACAGGTGGAGGTCCATGTTGATGCCACCGACGACCGCGATCCGGCTCACGACGACGATGTTGGCCGAACCGGGCCCGGACGACCAGTGGCCAACGTCCCACCCTCCTCTTCTGGTCGGGACGACGAGGACGGTCAGGTGGCGAGGGCGGCGGCGACCTCGTTCACGATCTGCTCGGCGGTCGCACCGGGCGTCAGCACGGCGGTGATGCCGCGAGCGCGGAGCTCGTCGAGGTCGCTGTCGGGGACGATCCCCCCGACGATGACGGGGATGTCGGCGCCGCGGCTGCGGACCTCGTCGACCACGAGCGGCGCGAGGGTCATGTGGGCGCCGGACAGCATCGACAGCCCGATCGCGTCGACGTCCTCGTCGATCGCCGCCGCGGCGACCGTCTGCGGGGTCTGGAACAGCCCGGTGTAGATCACCTCGTGACCGGCGTCGCGCAGGATCCGAGCCACGACCTTGATGCCGCGATCGTGTCCGTCGAGCCCGACCTTCGCGACGAGGATCCGCGCCACGTCAGATCACCGGCACTTCGACGTGGCGTCCGAACTCGTGCTCCATCGTGTTCATGATCTCGCCGAGTGTCGCGTAGACCTTCACCGCGTCGATCAACGCCGGCATCAGGTTGACGTTCGGGTCGGCTGCGTCGCGCCGCACCCGCTCCAACGCGGCGGCGACGGCCTCGCCGTCACGGTCGTGGCGGACGTGGTCGAGTCGCTTGCGCTGACGCTGCTCGTCCTCGTTGGTGATCTTGAGCAGTTCGATCTGGGCGTCGGCGTTGCCGTCGGTGAGGGCGTTCACGCCGACGGTGATGCGGCGGTTGGCGTTGAGCTGCCGCTCGAGCTCGAACGCCGAGTCGGCGATCTTGCCCTGGAACCAGTTCTCCTCGATGCCCCTGATCGCGCCCTCGAGCATCGACCCGTCCCCGAGCGCGTCGAGGTGGGCGAACAGCTTCTCGGCCTGGCGCTCCATCTCGTCGGTCAGCGCCTCGACGTAGTAGCTGCCGCCGAGCGGGTCGGCGACGTGGGCGACGTTCGTCTCGTGGGCGATGACCTGCTGGGTGCGCAGCGCGATGCGGGCCGCCTTCTCGGTCGGCAGCGCCATCGCCTCGTCCATCGAGTTGGTGTGCAACGACTGGGTTCCGCCGAGCACGCCGGCCAGTGCCTCGATCGCGGTGCGGACGATGTTGACCTCGGGCTGCTGCGCGGTGAGGGACACCCCCGCGGTCTGGGTGTGGAACCGCAGCTGCATCGAGCGTGCGTCCTCGGCGCCGTAGCGTTCCTTCGTCCACCGCGCCCAGATGCGGCGGGCGGCGCGGTACTTGGCGATCTCCTCGAAGAAGTCGATGTGGGCGTTGAAGAAGAAGCTGAGCCGCGGCGCGAACGCGTCGATCGGGATGCCGGCCTGCAGTGCGAGCTCGACGTAGGCGAACCCGTTGGCGAGCGTGAACGCGAGCTCCTCGACTGCGGTCGAACCGGCCTCGCGGATGTGGTACCCGGAGATCGAGATCGAGTGCCACCGAGGCATCTCGGCGGCGGTGAAGTCGATCGTGTCCCGCACCAGCCGCATCGACTGCCGTGGCGGGAACACGAACTCCTTCTGGGCCTGGTACTCCTTCAAGATGTCGTTCTGGAGCGTCCCACCCAGCTTCGAGCGGTGGATACCGGCCTTCTCGGCCTGGGCGACGAACATCGCGAAGATCACCGCGGCCGGGGAGTTGATCGTCATCGACGTCGTGATCTCCGACAGGTCGATGCCGGCATAGAGATCTTCCATGTCGGCCAGCGTGTCGACCGCGACGCCACAGCGTCCGACCTCGCCGAGCGCCATCGGGTCGTCGGAGTCGATGCCGAGCAGGGGCGGCATGTCGAACGCCGTTGACAGCCCCGTGCCTCCGGCCTTGATGATCTCCTTGAACCGCCAGTTCGTGTCCTCGGCGGTGCCGAACCCGGCGAACATGCGCATCGTCCAGAGCCGCGATCGATACATCGACGCGTACGGGCCGCGGGTGTACGGGTACTGGCCCGGGAACTCGCCGTCGGCGGGGCCGTAGACGGGCTCGAGCGGGATGCCCGACATCGTCTGGAAGTCGGCGTCGCGGAGCTCCGACGCCTCGAAGGCCTCCTGCCAGCGTTCGCGGTTCGTCGTCATGGCCCCGAGAATACTTTGATGTCAAACTAATGTCCAGCTAGAGTCCGCACGGTGGACACCGTCGACACGCGGGTCGCGGACCCGATCGAGCTCGCCCGGCGGAACTGGGTCGAGGCCGGTTGGGGCGATGCCGCCGACGGCATGGCGTTCGTGACGTCGCTCGTTCGCGCCCAGCAGTTGCTGCTCGGCCGGATCGAGGAGCTCCTCCGCCCGCACGGGCTCACCTTCGCCCGCTTCGAGGTCCTGCGCCTCCTCGCGTTCAGCCGTCAGGGCGTCCTCCCCGTCGGCAAGGTGGGGGAGCGGCTCCAGGTGCACCCGGCCAGCGTCACGAACGCGGTCCAGCGCCTCGAGGACGCCGGCCTGGTCGTGCGCTCCGCGAACCCGGCCGACGGTCGCAGCGTGCTCGCCGCGATCACTCCCGCCGGGCGTCGGCTGGTCGAGGCGTGCACCGAGCTCCTCAACCGCGAGGTGTTCGGTCCGCTCCCGATCGACCCCGCCGACCGTGACGCCGCGACGGCGGCGCTGCGCTCGCTGCGCCGCGGGCTCGGCGACTGAGCGTGGCCGACCGGTACGGTGCACGGCCGTGAGCGAACCGGCGAACGACATCACGGCGGTCTTCTGGGACTTCGGCGGGGTCATCCTGTCGAGCCCGTTCGACGCCTTCAACGGCTACGAGCGTGCCCACGGCCTGCCGCTCGACTTCATCCGCTCGGTCAACGCCGCCGACCCGCACACCAACGCGTGGGCGCGCATCGAGCGCCAGGAGATCACCCCCGCCGAGTTCGACGACGCGTTCGCCGACGAGTCGGAGCGGATGGGACACCGCGTACCGGGCACCGACGTGCTGGCCCTCCTCGGTGGTGCGGTCCGACCCGAGATGGTGGTCGCGCTCGACCGCGTCATCGACGCCGGCTTCGTCACCTCCTGCCTCACGAACAACGTCGCCGGCGACCCCCGGCCCGACGTGGCCGCCGTGATGGCGCGGTTCCACCACGTCGTCGAGTCGAGCAAGGTCGGCTGCCGCAAGCCCGAGCTCGCCTTCTACGAACGAGCGTGCGAGCTCGCCGGCGTCGACCCGTACGAGGTGGTGTTCCTCGACGACCTCGGCATCAACCTCAAGCCCGCCAAGGCGATGGGCATGACGACGATCAAGGTCCTCGGTGCCGACCAGGCGATCGGCGAGCTCGAAGCAGTGCTCGGAATCCCCCTCCGTTGACCCCGGTCCGCCGAGGCTCGGCTCGGAGGTTCGTCCGTGCGTTGGCCAGAATGGCGACGGCCACCCCCGCGCCGCCCCGACCCCCCGCCGAAGGACCCACCGATGACCGTCAACCCGGCCCGCATCGCCGACCCCACGTTCTGGCACCAACCGCTCGACGTCCGGATGGCACAGTTCGCCGAGATCCGTGAGCTCGGCGCGATCGTGCCGATCCAGGTCGAGAACCCGCTCAGCGGGACGACCGAGACCATCCACGCCGTCACCCAGTTCGACGAGGTCGTCCACATCAGCAAGCACCCCGATGACTTCTGTTCGGGCCGCGGGGCCACGTCGTTGTTCGACCTCCCGATGGAGATGCTCGAGTTCTTCGGGGGCTTCATCAACATGGACAACCCCCGCCATGCTCACCAGCGTCGGATCGTCGCCAAGGCGTTCACGCCGACCGAGCTCGCCGGCGTGCTCGACTCGGTGGAGACGATCTGCACCGAGGTCATCGACGGCTTCTGCGATCAGGGTGAAGTCGACCTCGTCGAGGTGCTGTCGCAGCCGTTCCCGCTCCTCATCATCTGCGACATGATGGGCATCCCGCGCAGCCAGTTCCAGACCGTGCTCGACGCGACGAACGTCATCCTGGGCGGCGGCGACCCGGAGTTCATGGGGGAGGACGGCGGTATCGAGAAGTTCATCGAGGCGGGCATGTCGCTCGCCACGCTGATGGCGGAGCTGATCGAGGAGCGGCGTGCGAACCCGACCGACGATCTCACGTCGAGGCTCGTCCACAACGATCTGCCCGAGGACCTGCTCACCCCGTCGGAGATCACGTCGTTCTTCGTCCTGCTGGCGGTCGCCGGGAACGACACCACGCGGACGGCGATCAGCCACGGTGTCGATCTGCTCTCGCGCAGCCCCGAGCAGCGTGCGATCTGGCAGGCCGACGTCGACGGTGTGTCGTCGACGGCGATCGAGGAGATCGTCCGCGCGGCGTCACCGGTGACCTTCATGCGTCGCACGGTCACCCGCGACGTGTCGTTGGCGGGTCACGACCTCCACGACGGTGACCGGATGGTCATGTTCTACGGCGCGGCGAACCGCGATCCCCGCCGGTTCGACGACCCGGAGCGCTTCGACGTCCGCCGCACCCCGAACCCGCACGTCGGCTTCGGCGGGCCGGGCCCGCACTTCTGCCTCGGTGCCCATCTCGCGCGCCGCGAGCTCGCGGTCGTGTTCCGTGAGATGTTCCGCCGGCTGCCCGACCTCGAGGTCGTCGGTCCCGTCGTGCCGCTCCAGTCGGCGGGCATCCCGTTGGTCGCCGGCATCAAGCGCCTCCCGGTGCGCTTCACCCCGACGGCACCCGTCGGCCGCGGCTGAGCCGCGGTTTCCCGGCGGTCGTCGACTCGGTGCGACCAGCCCCCGGCGTCGTAGGCTCGCCGGGTGATCGACCGATGACCGCCGAGCCGGCTGCGGCGAGTCGCTCGGAGCGAGCGTGGCTCATCGTCGCGGTCGTCATGGCGGCCGCCTGCGTGGCGCAGGCGTTCGGTCGGTTCACGTGGGGTGTGGTGCTGCCCGGGGCCCGCGACGACCTGCTCGGCGGGTCCAACACCCTCGCCGGGTTCTTCGGGACGTTGAACGTGACCGCCTACATGCTCGGCACCCTGGCGGTGTCGTGGGCGTCGTCACGGGTGACGCTCGTCGGGCTGGTGCGGATCGGTCTGACGATCTCGACCACGGCACTCGGTGTCGCGGCGTTCGCGCCGTCGGGCCCGGTCCTGGGGCTTGCCCTGTTCGCCATGGGCCTCGGCGGCGCGGTGATCTGGATCCCCGCGCCCGCCATCTCGGCGCGGGCGCTGCCGCCCTACCGGGCCGGCATGGCGGTGGGGCTGGTGGGCTCGGGCATCGGGTTCGGGCTGGTGTTCGCCGGGCAGACGGCGTCGTGGTTGGATCGGCGCAGCGATGCCGACGACACATGGCAGACGGTCTACCGCATCGAGTTCGGGGTGGCGGTCGTGGTGCTCCTCGGAGCGTTCGCCGTGCTCCGCTCGCGGGGCGATCGACCCGCACTCGCCGGCGGATTCGGGGGCGTCCGAGCGCTCCGCACCGTGCGCGCCTGGGTGTCGGCCACGGTCGCGTACGCGGCCTACGGCTTCTCGTACATCCTCGTGCTCGCGTTCTTGGTGGCCAGGCTGGAGGACGACGCCGGGTTCTCGTCGGGTGAGGCGACGGCGATGTTCTCGGTCGTCGGGGTCGCGGCGATGTTCGGCGGGCTCACGCTCGGTCCCCTCTCCGACGTCCTCGGGCGGCGGGAGACGCTCACCTCGGCGTTCCTGTTGCTGTCCGCGTCCGGGTTGCTCGTGCTCACCGGTCGCCAGCCGTGGGTCGCGATCGCCGTCGTCGGCGTCGGTCTGGTGTTCTCGGGTGCACCGGCGCTGATCATCGCTCACATCGTCGATCACACCGACGCCGACACCTACGGCCCCGCGTTCAGCGCCGCCACCCTCGCGTTCGGGGTGGCGCAGATGATCTCACCGCAGATCGGTGGCACGATCGCCGACTGGCTCGGCTCGTTCACGTGGGTGTTCGTGCTCTCCGCAGCCCTCTCCGCCGTCGGCGCGGTGGCATCGAGCCGGCTCCCGGCACGCGGCCGTTGAGCCGTCGTCGAGAGCCCGGCGAGCCGGCCCGGGTCGTGAGCCGTTACCGTGACGCCGATGGCGACCGACGAGCGGCCGTGGTGGTCCGATACCCGGGTGGCGATCGTCGCCGGCAAGGGTGGCGTCGGGTCGAGCACCGTCGCCGCTGCGCTCGCCCTCGGGGCGGCCCGCGATGGTGCCGACGTGCTGTTCATCTCGGTCGACGGCCGGCCCGGGATGGGACCGCTCCTCGGTGGTCGTGAGCTCGACCACACCGACCGCGAGCTCCGGCGGATCGAAGGAGCCGGTCGCATCCACGGCCGCACCATCCCCGCCCACCAGGCGTTCGGCGACTACCTCGAGATCAAGGGCATCGGTGCCATGGTCCGGCGTGCTGCCGCAGCAGCGTCACTCCCGATGATCGCGGCGGCGACCCCCGGTCTCGAGCACCTCATGGTGTTGGCGCGGATCAAGGAGTTCGAGCGCGAGCGGGCCGCTGACCTGATCGTCGTCGACGCCCCGGCGGCCGGGCGCGCCACCCCCTTCCTGCGTTCGGCGCTCGCCGTGTCCGACCTCGTCACCACGGGGCCGGTTCGCGAGCAGGCCGACGAGGTGATCGAGATGCTGCACGACCCCGACCGGGCCAGGGTCATGGCGGTGACGCTGCCCGAGGAGACGCCCGTCACCGAGGCCCTGGAGCTCGCGTTCGAGGTCGATCGGATGGGGATCGGCCACCTTCCGCTCGTCGTCAACGCCTGTTGGCCCGACCTGCCCGGGCTGGCGAAGTCGCCGGCGATGGCGGCACGCTCGCACCGCCTGAGGCTGTCGCCCGACGCCAAGCGGGTGCTCGAGTCGGCGGCCTCGTTCGGCCGCGCTCGTCTCGACCGTCAGCAGGCCCAGATCGAGCGGCTCCGGTCGTCGCTCGAGCAGCCGCTCGTCGTCCTGCCGCGTCTCCCCACGGGTCGGCTGAGCCCCGACGACCTGGAGGTGCTGGCCCAATCGCTGGTCGCCGCGCTGGTCGCGGCACGATCGGAGGAGTCCTGTTGAGCGCCACGTTGCGCGAGGCACTCGAGCACGCCGATCTGCTCGTGACCGCCGGCCCGGGTGGGGTCGGGAAGACGTCGACGGCTGCCGCGCTCGGCGTGGCGGCGGCCCGGTCAGGCCGTCGGGTCGTCGTGCTGACGGTCGACCCGGCCCGCCGCCTCGCGGACGCGTTGGGATTGGAGGACGGCGCCGGCGCCGACCGGCCACACCTGGTGGACCTCGGTGACGTGCGTGGCGTGGGTGAGCTGTGGGCGGTGATGCTCGACGCCGAGGCGACCTTCGACCGATTGGTGCGCGAGCAGGCAGGCGGCGATCGGCAGGCGGACGCGGTGCTCGGCAACCCGGTGTACCGAGCGATCGCCGGGTCGCTGTCGGGTGCGCAGGAGTACATGGCGATCGAGCGACTGCACCAGCTGTACACGAGCGGCGAGTGGGACCTCGTCATCGTCGACACCCCGCCCTCGCGGCACGCGATCGATCTGCTCGAGGCGCCGGACCGGTTGGTGAGGTTCCTCGGTCATCCGGTGTACCGGGCGCTGACGGCCGGTCAACGCACGTTGGCGCGCCTCACCGATGCCGCGGCGTCGGTGTTCCTCTGGGCGGTGCGGCGCCTCGCCGGACCGCAGCTCGTGCACGACGTCGTGGCGTTCTTCCGATCGCTGACCCACATCGAGGGCGGACTCCGCAAGCGTGCTCAGGAGGTCTCGGTCCTGCTCCGGGCCGATACGACCACGTTCGTCGTCGTCACCAGCCCTCGCGCCGAGGCGGTGGGGGAGGCGACCCATCTGATCGAGGCGCTCCGGTCGCGGCACTTCCCGTTCGGCGGCGTGATCGCCAACCTCGTCCATCCGACCCCCGAACCGTTCGATTCGCTCTCGCCCGAGGAGGTCGCGGCCCTCGAGGGGCTCGGGGACGGCCCGCTCGCCGACCACGTCGTCTGGCACCATCGGCTCGCTGCGGTGGCCGCGTCGGAGCACGGCGAGCTCGACGCCCTTCGGCAGGTCAGCGGGGGAGTGCCCCTCGTCGAGCTCCCGTTGCTCGACGTCGACATCCATGACGTCGACGGCTTGAGCGTGCTCGCCGGCCTGTTGCTGGCGGCGGAGTGATCAGCCGTCGGTCGCCGGCGGTACTGGGGGAGCGGCGACGCCGACCGTGGTGCCGTCGGGGAGCTCGGCCGTGGCGACCTGCTCGGCGGGGGGTTGCGGCGGTGCTGGGGGAGCGGCGACGCCGACGGTGGTGCCGTCGGGGAGCTCGGCGGTCGCGACCTGCTCCTCGATGGGTGGCACAGGCACTGGCGGTGCGACGCTCGCGACGAGAGATCCGTCGGGTTCGAACCCGATGCTGACCGGCTCCTGAGCGACGATCCCCCACGATTCGGTCGCCGCCGCGCTGATCGCGGCGTCGGTCGATGCGGCGACGTCCCGGACCGGTGCGGGCGCTGCGGTGCCCTCCGCGGCGGATCGCAGCACGTCGGGCGTCGGTGTGGGGCGAGCGACCTCCGGGTATCGCACGGGCCCCGTCGCGCCGCCGGTCGAGGAGTCTGCTGCGCCGGCCCCGCCGTCCACGGATCCTGTGGCGGCCGCCTGGACGGCGTCGGCGAGCCGCACCATCTCGACGGAGACCCCGTCCGATGACAGGTCGCTGACGAACGAGCCCGTCACCACGAGAGTGAGCGCCCCAGCGGCGAGCATCGCCATCATCGTGCCGCGCTCGGCGCGTGTGACGCCCATCAGGTCGAGCAGACCCCCGAGGACGAGCTCCTCGCTGGCACGCAGGTGGCGCGCGATGACCGCGATGTCGTCCGAACGGAGCTCGATGCTCGGGTCGCGCCGCTGTCCGCGCAGGTCGCGGACGAGGATCAAGTAGCTGCGCAGGAGCGACTCGTGGCTTCCGGCCGCGAACGTGGCGGAGCGGTCGCCCGACGACACGTTGTTCCCGCGGATGACGAGGGGATTCCGACCGGATGATGCGGTTGACACGGGTTCAGGTGCTCCAAGATGCTGCGACGTCCGATGATTCATCGGTCGAACGGCCCGTCGACGTGAGCGGTTCCTGGTGGACCGAACCTCGAGGTCAGGTGACCCCAACGCCGACGGCGGTCACGAGGACCAGACCGATCCCCAGCCCGAGCTGGGTGAACCCCAGCTGCTTCGGCGGTACCGGGGGCCGCCGGACCCACCACACCTGGAGTGCGACGATCGCACCGACTGCGGTCGCGCCGGCGACGAGGTGACGGTCGACGACGACAGCCGCTGCTGCGAGGAGCGTCGCGGCGACCTGGGCGAGGTCGCTCGACCGGAGGTCGTCGGAGCCACGCCGCAGACGCGCGATCTGGACCCGAACGAACGGGATCGAGCTGATCGACCGGGCCGCCAGGACGAGCCACGAGCCGGCGGCGAGGCTGTGCGAGGCGCCGCCGGCGACGACGACGGCTGCGGCGACGGCGGCGATCCCGATCGCGCCGGTGAGCTCCGGCACCAGCCGACGGCCGCGCCCTCGTGAGTCGTACCACCACTCGACGGCGACGAGGGGAGC
>DATHUU010000185.1:0-7858 GCA_035461925.1 Ilumatobacter sp. | reverse complement strand
TTCGACGCGGACACCGGCGTGAACCACGAGCGCACCGAGATCCGCGACGAAGCGGGCGTGGCGATCGAGACGAGCCTCTGGACCGGTTGTTACACGCCCCGCGAGCTACGGCTGTTGTGTGCCGCTCACGACCTGGTCGTCGACTCGATCAACTCGGTCGAGCCGGGCGCGTATGCGTACGCGGCGCCGACGGTGGACACCGCCGAGCTCCTGGTGCTCGCGACCCGTCGCTGAATCGGGAAGGGTTCGGCGCGGCGCTCCGGGCGTGACGCACTCCCTCTGGCCCCTGTTGGATCGCGACGACCGGTGCTAGCATGCATCCCTGCGTTGGGGCTACCAGCGCGCCCACGAGCATCCATCTCGTCCGTCCATCCTGTCCGCTTCGAAAGCAGTTCGTTCCTTGTCCGACACCACCACCAGCCCGCCCGACCCGACCGACGCGACGGTCGCCGACCGGTCATCCGACCAGCAGTTCGGCACCTTCGACGACGAGGGCAACTACACCCCGCGTGAGATCGTCTCGAACGATCTCGGCATGAGCTTCGCCGACGCGATCGACGGCACCATCGTCGAGGTCGAGGACGGCCAGATGGTGAACGGCACGGTCGTCAAGATCGACAAGGACGAGGTGCTGCTCGACATCGGGTACAAGAGCGAGGGCGTCATCCCGAGCCGCGAGCTGAGCATCCGCAACGACGTCGACCCGTCCGAGATCGTCAGCCTCGGCGAGCAGGTCGAGGCGCTCGTGCTCACCAAGGAAGACAAGGAAGGACGCCTCGTCCTCTCCAAGAAGCGGGCCCAGTACGAGCGGGCGTGGGGGACGATCGAGGCCAAGAAGGAGGCCGACGAAGTCGTCGAGGGCCCGGTCATCGAGGTGGTCAAGGGCGGCCTCATCGTCGACATCGGACTGCGGGGGTTCCTGCCCGCTTCGCTCGTCGAGCTCCGCCGGGTCCGCGACCTCGCGCCGTACATCGGCCAGACCGTCCAGGCCAAGATCATCGAGCTCGACAAGAACCGCAACAACGTCGTGCTGTCCCGCCGGGCCTACCTCGAGGAGACCCAGAAGGAGACCCGCGACAGCTTCCTCAACAACCTCAAGATCGGCGAGGTCCGCGAAGGCACCGTGTCGTCGGTGGTCAGCTTCGGTGCGTTCGTCGACCTAGGCGGCATGGACGGTCTGATCCACGTCAGCGAGCTGTCGTGGAAGCACGTCGATCACCCAGGTTCGGTGGTCACCGTCGGCGATCCGGTCAAGGTGCAGGTGCTCGACGTCGACTTCAGCCGCGAGCGGATCAGCTTGTCGCTCAAGGCGACGCAGGCCGACCCGTGGCAGCAGTTCGCCGAGACCCACGAGGTCGGTCAGCTGGTCTACGGTCGGGTCACGAAGCTCGTGCAGTTCGGTGCGTTCGTCCAGGTCGGCGACGGCATCGAGGGGCTGGTGCACATCTCGGAGATGTCCGCGCACCACGTCGACGCCCCCGAGCAGGTCGTCACACCGGGTGAGGAGTTGTGGGTCAAGATCATCGACCTCGACCTCCAACGCCGTCGCATCAGCCTGTCGATCAAGCAGGCCGCCGAGGGCGGCGAGCTCGCCGCCGAGTACCGGGAGCACTTCGAGATCGACGAGCAGGGCAACTGGGCCAGCAGCAGCGACGAGGTCGAGGCCGCCTGGGCCGAGTACCAGAGCGCGGACGCCGGCACCGGTGCCGAGGCTGCTGCCGAGGCTGCTGTCGACGCTCCCGCCGAGGCTGCTGTCGACGCTCCCGCCGAGGCTGCTGCCGACGCTCCCGCCGAGGCTGCTGTCGACGCTCCCGCCGAGGCTGCTGCCGAGGTTCCGATCGAGGTTCCTGCCGAGACGACCTCCGACGAGGCCTGATCGACGGTGGTCCTGGTCGGGTTGACCGGGGGGATCGGCGCGGGCAAGTCGACGGTGTCCGCGCTCCTCGCCGAGCACGGTGCCGTGATCGTCGATGCCGATCAGGTGGCCCGCGACCTCCAGGCACCCGGCAGTCCGATGCTCGACCGCATGGCCGAGCGCTTCGGGCCCGACATCCTGCGTGACGACGGCTCGCTCGACCGAGCGGCGGTCGCCGCGATCGTGTTCGGGGAATCCGAGGACGCGCGAGCGGCGCTCGCCGATCTGAACGCGATCACTCATCCCGCGATCCAGGACGAGATCCGAGACCGCATCGACGCGCTCCGGGCCGGCGACGACATCGTGGTCCTCGACCATCCGCTGCTCGGTGAGCACCCCCGCCCCGACCTGGCGGCCACGATCGTCGTCGACGTCCCGGTCGAGGTCGCCGTGGAGCGATTGGTCTCGGCGCGGGGGATGGACGTGGCCGACGCCCGCAACCGGGTCGCCAGCCAGATCTCCCGCGAGGACCGGCTCGCTACGGCGACCCACGTGATCGACAACTCCGGCGATCTGTGCGCTTTGCGGGCCGATGTCGAGGCGCTCTGGGACGCCCTCGTCCGGCTTCGCGACGTCGCTCGCTGATCGGTCGGGGGTCGCACCGCGCGGTCGCGGTGGTCGCCGCGGACGCGTTCGGTGGTCGAATCGACGTGATTGTGTGGCCGCGTGGTCGCCTTTGCAGGAATCTTGCACGAAACGTGTGTAACCGCTCACCGAGGGCGTTCAAGATCAGGTACGTTGGTGTCCATGACGCAGCTCGACATCGCCCGCTGGCGCGGTCGCGTCTGGCACCGCACGTCCGTTCCCAAGGCCAGGTCCCGTCGCCGGGTCCGGACCCGGACGCCCGACTCGCGCGTGGTCGAGCAACCGCCGGAGCCCCGGCCGATCTCCGGTTCGACGTACGTCGAGCCGGCTCCGGTGCCGATCAGCGTCGAGCGGGTGATCACGGGCCCCGTGGCCGAGGAGTTGTGGCGCCAGTACTGGGCCAACTTCGCACCGCTGCGCGCCCTCGCCGTGCAGAAGCAGCACTCCGATCGCGAGGAATTCCTCGATCTGCTCGCCAACCCCGACGTCATCACCTACGTCGGTTGGGAGGGTCGCCGCCCCGTCGGGATGGCGATGATCACCAACTCCCTCGAGGACGTACCCGAGTTGTCCCCCGACTTCCTCCGGGCGAGGTTCCCCGAGCAGGCGGCGCGCAACGCCATCTACGTCGGCGTGTACGTGATGGTCGACCCGAACCATCGCGGCATCACGCTGTTCCACCGCCTGTACATGGAGTGCTGGCAGCTGGCCGCGCGGGCGAGGGGGGTGTTGGTCGTCGACACCTGCGAGTTCAACCGCACGGCGTTCAACACCGACGAGCTCGCACGCCGCATCGGCGAGGGCTTCCCGAACTGCACCGTGTCGGTGCTCGATCGTCAGACGTGGTACGCCGCGGAGCTCCCCGAACCGCTCCCCGGACCCCTGCACTGAGCTGCATCCCCACACCCTGCCGGGCGGAGGGGATCTGTGTTCGCCGTCAACGAGGGCGGTCGCCGACGAGGCACCGCGCCGATCGGAGCGGTCGCCGCGTGCGCCGCACCGACTCGACGAAGCGGTCGGGCGGCAGCGGTCGGTCGAACAGGTACCCCTGCATCACCGAGCACCCCAGCTCGTCGAGCTGTCGCGCCTGGGTCTCGGTCTCGACCCCCTCGGCCACGAGCTGCAGACGCAGTGCGGATGCCATCGCCACGATCGCCGCGACCAGCGAACCGTCCGAGCCGCTCTCGCCGAGCCCGCGCACGAAGCTCTGATCGATCTTGACGCGGTCGATCGGGAACCGCTTGAGGTACGACAGCGACGAGTACCCCGTCCCGAAGTCGTCGACGGCCAGTCGGACGCCGATCGAACGCAGCCCGTTCAAGACGGCCAAGGTCGACACGGAGTCCTCCATCATCACCCGCTCCGTCAGTTCGAGCCAGAGAGCTTCGCCGGGCAGGTCGTGCCGTCGCAAGGTCTCGGCCACGAGATCGACGAAGTCGTCCGATCGCAGCTGGCGGGGGGACACGTTCACCGACACGTACATCTCGGCATCCCCGAGGTGCTGACGCCACCAGGCAGCCTGACGGCACGCTTCGTCGAGCACGTGGGCGCCGATCGGGACGATCATCCCCGAGTCCTCGGCGACCGGGATGAAGTCGGCCGGCGAGACGGGGCCGGTCTCGCGGCGCCAGCGGGCGAGCGCTTCGGCGCCGACGGTCCGACCCGTTCGGACATCGTGGATCGGCTGGTACTCGACGCTGATCTCGTCGTTCGTCAGCGCCTGGTGGAGGGCTCGCTCGAGGTCGACGCGACGATCGACCCAGGCCTGCATCGAGGCGTCGAACACGGTGACGGCGTCGCGTCCGGCCTCCTTGGCGCGGTACATAGCGGTGTCCGCCTCTTGGAGCAGGATGGTCGACGAGGCCGTGTCCGGGCGCGAGACGGTGATGCCGATCGATGCCGCGACGAACGCCTCGCCGCCGCTGAGATGGTGCCCGAGGCGGATCGTGCGGCGGATGGTCTCCGCGATCTCGAGCGCGTCGGCGACCCCCGTGTCCGGTACCGCGATCACGAACTCGTCGCCCGACTGGCGCGAGATCACCGCATCGCTCGGACAGATCCCGACGAGCCGGTCCGCGACGCCGACGAGCAGCTCGTCACCCGCGGTGTGACCCATCGAGTCGTTCACGTACTTGAACCGATCGAGGTCGAGGAACAGCATGGCGACCTGCCTGCCGGCGTACAACCACTCGCCGGTGCGTTCGAGGAGGAGCGACCGTGAGATCAGGCCGGTCAACTCGTCGTGCGTCGCCCGGTGATAGAGGGTCCGGGTCAGGTGCAGCTGATCCCCGATGGCGGTCGAGATGCGGACGACGCCGGTCACGGTCAGGATCGCGACGATCGCCAGCGGCGCGGCGGGGACGCCGTCGTCGCGGTGCGCGAGCATGAGCGGGATCGGCGCGAGGAGGGCGAGCGCGACCACGACCAGGCGAGCGCGACCGGAACGGCGGTGGTGGGGCGCGACCGGCACGCCCACCCGCGAGGACGAGGGATGCAGCAACGCCGCCCCGAAGCAGGTCGGCACGAGCAGGTAGGGCACGTCGAGGACTGCCTCGGACAACGTGACGAGTCCGACCTCCCCGAACGCGAACAGGACGTCGCCCAGCAGGAAGCATGCCGTTCCCGCCAGGAGCAGGTTGAACGAGGTCGTCCTCGGCCCGCTCGCGAACGCGAGCCGCATCGCGAGCACGAGCAGACACATCGACAGGATCGGGTACCCGGTCACGACGATCCGAGCCACCACCCACGACCCCTCGTCGTCGAGGGTCCGCTGGATCAGCGTCTCCCAGATGAGCAGTGCGGAGGCGGCGGCGATCATGATCCCGTCGAGCACCGTGTCACGGTCCCCGCTCACGCCGCGCGCCCGGGCGAGCCCGTGCAGGGTGGCACCGAAGCAGACGTAGCCGGGCACGGCGAACAGGTCGGCCGCAAGGCTCCGTCCTGTCGACATGTCGCCGGTGGACGAGGTCAGGAGGGCGACCACGCCGGATCCGATCCACAGGGCGGCGGCGGCGAGAAGGCACCACCACGGCCAGGTCATCCGCTCCTGGTGCCGTCGGATGCCCATCACGCCACCGCCGAGACCCAGCAGGATGATGACCGCGTAGAGCACCGCGCCCCCGGCGCTCGTGGCATAGATCACGATGAGCGCCATCGCGACGGCGAGGAGCGCGTAGCTGTCGCGCGCCGAGCGAGCGCGCGAATCGGACGTCACCGCCCTTGTCGGGACGGCACGTTGTTCGGCCCGGGTCGAGCCGACGCCGGTGGCGCCGCCGAGAGAGTCCACGGCTGCTCATCGGCACATCGGGCGCCGGACTCAAGCCGCGTGGGTCTTGCCCTGCCTGGGCTCGACGCCCGACCGTCTCAAGGACGGTCGATCAACAGTTCGACCAGGCGGATGACGTCGGCCGTGGCGGCGCGGCAGGTCATGTCGCCACCCGGTTCGGCTTCACCCGATCGTTGGAATCCGAGCCGGTCGTAGAACACCTCGGGCCCACCCGGCTCGTCGACGAAGCTGGCGTCGAGCCACCTGCTCCCCCCGGCCGCGACGTGGCGAGCCACCGCGCCGACCGCCCGGGTGGCGATGCCACGGCGCGGGTGGCGCCGGTCGACGAGCAGCTGCCACAGCCGCGGTGCTCGGCCCGGTTGGTGCGCGAGCATCACGAATCCGACCAGCTCGCCGTCGGCCTCGATCGCCCGATACCACGGCTCGACCGGCTCGCCGTCGACGAGCGGGGGGTGGGCGGCGCGAGCGATCGATTCGCTGATCGTCCTCACGAAGCGTCGCTGGCTGTGGGCGATGTCGAGCGCGCACACCGCGTCGACGTTCGTTGCGTCGACGGGGACGAAGCGGACCGACCGGGGTGGGTGTGTCGGTCGTGACCGCCAGGTCCGCCAGTCTTCGGCGAGCAACGAGAAGCGGGCGTCGTCGGTCCACTCCCCGCGCGACCAGGCGGCCGACCTGGCGGTGCCGACGTACTCGAAGCCGCACCGCTCGAGGACACGGGCCGAGGCCATGTTGCGGGGGTCGATCGTCGCAGCGACGCGGTGGATCGTCCCCCTTGCGAACAGCCATTCGATCACCGCCTCGGCGGCTTCCACCGCGTAGGCGTGGCCCTGATGCTCCGGGGCCACGGTGTACCCGATCATCGCGAGCTCGTCGGCAGGATCGATCCACACGGCGAAGTCGCCGACGAGCCGACCGTCGCGATCCATCGCGAGCTGTGCCCACGCGCCTGGCTCGGGCTGCCCCATCGCGTCCATCTCGTCGACGAGCTCGTGGGCGAGGTCACGTGTGTACGGCAGCGACCACTCTTGGTAGCGGGCCACCTCGGGGCGGTTGCGGTAGCGCGTGAAGTCGGTGATGTCGTCGCGCGCGAGCATTCGCAACGTCAGGCGCTCGGTCTGCAGCCGGAACGGCCGCCTCCTCGGCATGACGACCATTCAACCGGGTCCTGCGCCGGTCGCCGCGTCGGATCCGGAGCCGACGCCTCGGCACCTCTAGCGTGGGAGCGTGCTCGCCGTCGTCCTCCTTCTCGTCGCCGCAGGCGTGGCCGTGGTCGACTGGTGGGCGGTCGAGACCGAGCGGCACGATCTCGAGTGGTGGGCGAAGCCGGCGACGATGGTGCTCCTCGTCGCAGTCGCGGCCACGTGGGGCGACGTCGCCGGCGATGTTCGAGCGTGGCTCGTCGTGGGTGCCGGCTTCGGCGTCATCGGTGACGTCGCGCTGCTGGGGTCGGGAGAGACGTCGTTCATGGTCGGACTGTCGTCGTTCGCCGCCGGACACCTCGCGTACGCCGTGGCGTCGTCCCTGCTCGGCCTCGATGTCGCATGGATGGTGCCCGGCGCGGTCGTGATGGCGGTGCTGCTCGGCTACCGGTTCGTGACGCGTACCGTCGTCGGGGCGCGCCGCGGCGGGGGCGCCGTGTTGGCGGGCGCCGTCGTCTTGTACGCGGTCGTGATCTCGGCAATGGTGCTGACGGCGTGGGGGACCGGGCTCGTCGTCGCCGGGCTGGGTGCGACCTTGTTCGCCGTCAGCGACTGGGTGCTCGGCCATCGCCGGTTCGCCGGCCCACTCCCCGGGGGACGGCTCGCGATCATGGTGCCGTACCACGTCGGGCAGGCGCTGCTGATCGTCGGGCTCGCCTCGGGGTGACGCGGCGCTCCGACCGCCGTCTGGAACAGGTGTTCGATCAGCGGTAGGCTGGGTCCATGCCCGACGCGCTCGATCTCGACCTGTCCGTGCTCGGTGACGGGGCCCCGCTCGACACGGTCGTGGCATCGACCGAGCAACCACTGCGCGTCGTCTCGGACTTCCAGCCGTCCGGTGACCAGCCGAAGGCGATCGCCGAGCTCACG
>DATHUU010000184.1:0-11472 GCA_035461925.1 Ilumatobacter sp. | reverse complement strand
CGAGCGTGGGCTCCGGGTCGTCCACCCGATCGACCTCCTCGCCGAGGCACTCCCGTGAAGGCCCGACGGTGAGCGACCTCGGGTCGTTGGCCGACCGGCTCGAGTCGATCGTCGCCGATCTCGACGAGCTGGCGTTCGACCGGCTCCGGTCGGCGGCCGCCGACGGGGCGCCCGCACGCCCCGCGTCGGACAAGGAGCTGGTCAAGGCCCGGCGGGCGGTCGAGAAGGCGGCCCACATCCTGCGTCAGTTGACGTAGGTGTTGACCTCGTCGATCAGCGCGCGGAGCTCGGCGTAGCCGCGCTGGTTGAACCGCATCACGATGCGGTCGAGCTCGAGGTGGTCGTCCTGGCGACGCTCCACCCCGTAGGGCTCGGTGCGGCGGATCTCACCCTCTTGCACCAGGTGGCCGAACCGCCGGTTGAGGTCGGCGAGCTGCCGCTCGTCCGGGCCCTTGCGCAGCCGGACGATGAGGTCGTTGCCGACGTTGCGGATGCTGTGGTAGTTCGCGTAGAAGCGGGTGATCTCGTCGACCGCTGCGTCGCACGAGTCGGTGATCTTGTAGAGGTGGACGTCGTTCGCCGCCACGAGACCACGGGTGATCAGCTGGTCCTCGACCAACTGGTGCACCTGCTCCCAGTACGGGTCGCCGGGCGTGTCGAGGAACACGATCGGGACCGGGATGCCCTTGCCCGTCTGGGTCAGGGTGAGCAGCTCGAACGTCTCGTCGAGGGTGCCGAACCCCCCTGGGAGGCAGACGAACGCCGAGCTCTCCTTGACGAGCATCAGCTTGCGCGTGAAGAAGTACTTCATCGCAACGTGCTTCTCGTCGTCGGCGATGATCGAGTTGGCACCGGCCTCGAACGGCAGCCGGATCGACACGCCGATGCTGTTCTCGCGGCCGGCGCCCTCCATCCCCGCCTCCATGATCCCTGGGCCGGCGCCGGTCACGACCATCCACCCGGCGCGTGCCAGCTGATGGGCGACGCGGCGCGTCTGCTCGTACAGCGGATCGTCCGGCTTCGTGCGCGCCGAGCCGAAGATCGAGACCTTCGGGATGCCCTTGTACGGCTCGAACATCGCGAACGCGTCGCGCATCTCGGTGATGGCGGCACTGGCGATCTTGAGGTCGAGTGTGTGGGGCTCGTCGGCGATCAGACCGAGGACCTCGGAAACGAACGATGCCGAGATTCGAAAGTCCTTCGAAACTCCGAGCTCCGTCAGGAGTTCCGCGATGCGATCCTCGCGGGGGTTCGACACACTGGCGGTCATGATCCATCGACTCTACGGGTCCCGCTGGCACGGCGTCGCCATCGGCTTGCTCTCGACGTTCGCCGGTCTCGCTGCCGCGGAGCTGATCGTCGGACTGGTACGTGGCGCCTCCTCGCCGGTGCTCCCCGTGGGCCAAGAGGTCATCGACGTCGTCCCGCCCGCCGTGAAGGACTGGGCGATCGATTGGTTCGGCACCGCCGACAAGGCGGTGCTGATCATCGGGACCTTGCTGTCGCTCGCCGTCATCGGTTCGATCGTCGGCACGCTGGCGGTCAAGGGCAACCGTCCGGCGGCGTACGCGGTGACCTCGGTCGTCGGCGTGATCGGGGTGTGGGCGGTCACCGTGCGACCGGCGCCGACGTTCGGCAAGCTGCTCCCACCGATCGTCGGCACGCTCGTGTCGATCGCGGTGATCTGGTGGCTGTCGCCACGGGCGGACGACGGTGTGACGGTCGACGAGACAGCGTCGGCCGCGGGTCGGCGGACGTTCCTCCGGGGAGCGGGCACGGTCGGCCTGCTCTCGCTCGTCGTCGGCGGCATCGGGCGTGGCCTGGCGAGGCGGTTCGACGTCGGTGAGGAGCGGACGTCGCTCGACCTCCCGGACGTCGACGACACGGTGCCACCCGTCGCCGGCGCAGCGGTCGCCGCGGGCGTCGCGACGGACTTCGGCATCGAGGGCGTCGAGTCCTGGGTCGTCCCGACCGACGACTTCTACCGGATCGACACCGCCCTGGCGGTCCCTCAGGTCCCGAGGGACTCGTGGAGCCTGCGGGTCCACGGCATGGTGGACGCGGAGCTCGAGCTCACCTTCGCCGACCTGCTCACCCGGGAGCAGGTCGAGCGCTACATCACGCTGTCGTGCGTGTCGAACGAGGTGGGTGGCGGTCTGGTCGGCAACGCGTTGTGGCAAGGGGTGTTGCTGAAGCCGTTGTTGGAGGAGGCAGGTCTCGACCCCGAGGCCACACAGGTCGTCAGCAGGTCCGTCGACGGGTGGAACTGTGGCAGCCCGACCTCGGCGATCATGGACGGCCGCGACGCCATGCTCGCGATCGCGATGAACGGCGAGCCGCTGCCGGCCGAGCACGGCTACCCGGTCCGGCTCGTCGTGCCCGGACTGTACGGCTACGTGTCGGCGACGAAGTGGGTGACCGAGATCGAGTTGACCCGATGGGAGGACTTCGACGGGTACTGGGTGCCCCGTGGTTGGTCGAAGGACGGCCCGATCAAGACCATGGCCCGCATCGACCGTCCCCAGCGGCGTCGGTCGTACACCTCGTCGGCCGACGGTCTGATCGACATCGCCGGGCTCGCGTGGGCGGTGCACCGGGGCATCTCGCGGGTCGAGATCTCGATCGACGACGGCGAGTGGCGCGATTGCGAGCTCGCCGGGGTGCCGAGCGACGACACGTGGCGGCAGTGGCGGTACCGCTGGACGGATGCGACGACGGGAGAGCACAGCGTCCGGGCCCGGGCGTACGACGGTGACGGCGTCGTCCAGCCGTCCGAGCCGAAGGCGCCGGCGCCGGACGGCGCGCAGGGGTACCATCGGGTCGAGTTCGACGTCGACGCATGATCGTGTGCCGGTGAGGCAGCGGCCTCGGGCCACGTCCTGCACGTCGCCCACGTCCTACACTCGCGACGTCGACGACGGTCGCACGGGGGGTGTGGCGAAGGGGGACATGATGACGGCATTGGAACCGGTGCACGACTGGGCCGAGGACTTCGAGATCTTCGACGCGGGGTTCGTGCGCGACCCCTACCCGATCTGGCAGGACCTGCGCGAGCAAGGCTGCCCGTTCGCTCGCACCGAGCGGCGGGCGCCGACCTACATGCCGACGACCTTCGAGGGGGTCCGCGAGGTCGCGAGCCGGACGGAGGACTTCTCGTCGTTCCAGGTGACCGTCACCCCGGTGCCGCCGACGTACGATCACGAGGGCAATCGCCTCCGTTCGATCATCACGACCGACGACCCCGACCACACGCCCGAGCGGCGGCTGATGCTGCCGTTCTTCTCGCCCAAGGCGGTCGAGAAGTACCGTCCGCACACCCAGGAGCTGTGTCGCCAGCTGATCCGGGGGTTCGTCGAGGACGGCCGCGCCGACTTCGCCGGGGACTACGCCCGCCAGATCCCGCCCCGGATCATCGCCGCGATCCTCGGCATCGACCCCGACATGGCCGACGACTTCACGACGTGGGTACAGGGGGTGCTGGAGCTCGGGCTCCAGGACGACGAGATCCGCGAGCACTACGGCGCGATCATCCGCACGTTCTTCCTGGAGCAGATCGAGTACCGCAAGCAGCACCCGGGCGACGACCTCATCTCGTTCCTGCTGAGCGCGGAGCTCGACGGGCGTCCCGTCCCGATGCACGTGATTCGCGGCAACATCAGCCTGATGTTGATCGCGGGGATCGACACGACCTGGAGCTCGATCGGCTCGGCGCTGTGGCACCTCGCCGGCCACCCGGACGACCGGCGCCGCCTGGTCGACGAGCCCGAGCTGATCCCCACCGCCGTCGAGGAGCTCCTGCGTGCCTACTCACCGGTCACGATGGCGCGGGTCGCGACACGCGACACCCGCCTCGGGGATCGCATCGTCAAAGAGGGCGAGATCGTCCTGCTCCCGTTCCCAGCCGCCAACCGCGACCCGGAGGCGTTCGATCGGCCCGAGGAGATCATCATCGATCGGGAGGTCAACCGGCACATCGCCTTCGGGTCGGGCATCCATCGATGTGCCGGGTCGAACCTGGCCCGCATGGAGATGCAGGTGGCGATCGAGGAGATGCTGGCGATGATCCCCGAGTTCGAGCTGGAGGACCGGGGCGCGGTCACCTGGGCCGGCGGTCAGGTGCGCGGGCCGAGGCATCTCCCGGTGACCTTCCCGGTCCACCGCGAGCTCTGACCCGGAGCGGGCGCCGCCTCACCCGAGCGTGACGGTCGTGCGGATGGTACCCGCGCGATCGTGTGCGATCTCGACGGGCACCTCGGTGCCGGCGGGCGCTCGCACGATCCACTCCGCGACGGTGCGGTCGTCGGTGCCGTCCGAGCCGGCGGCGAAGCTGCGCACCGCGTTCTGCTTGAGCGCCCGTCCGGCGAGCTGTCCGAGGTCGAGTCGCTCGCTGCCGGACGCGAGACTCGCTCCCTCGGGGAGTCGGATGCGGGCGACAAGGGGTCGCACGTAGCCGGACTCGATCGCCCGCTGCGTGACCGCCGTCGTCATCCAGCCTGCGTTCTCGACCACGACGCGGACCCGCCAGGTGTCGTCGCCGAGCCGATCCACGAACGTGTCGCGGTGGCGCAATCGGGGTGACGACAGGGCGAGCCGGATCGCGAGCTTCGAGTGCGGAGCGATCTCGGCTTCGAGCAGGTGGCCCGGCGGATTGCGGAACACGACCTCGGCGTCCCAGCCGCCGAGCTCGATCGTGCCCAGCTGCGGATGGTCGAACTCGTACCAGTCGACGTAGCCCCCGCGCACGTTCTCGTCGACCCAAGCGAGCAGCCGGAGCTCGTCGTCGAGCGAGTGGGAGCGGTACCACTCGAGCGGGTGGGCGTCGTCGAGCCCGGCCGCACGCAACGCGTTCCAGAACTCGGTGACCCAGCCGTACACCCCGAGGTGGTCGTACACCCAGTCGGTCGCGACACCGCGGATGATGCTCTTCGGGTGGTAACGGAAGTCGTGGAAGCCGGAGATCGACGGGTAGCCGGTCAGCTCGGTGGCCATCTCGCCCAGGAACTGGTACGTCCAGAGGTCCTCGGCACCGAGACCCTCGTCGCTCTGGTCGCTGAAGGCGCGGATGTGGACGCCGGAGAACGTGTGGTACGCGAAGTAGGCGCAGATGTTCCTGCGCTCCGTGATCGCCCGGAGCAGGGCACCGATCTCGGGCTCGCTCCCGGGGTAGTCGCCGGCATCCCACGGCCCGTCGACCTTGCGTTCCCACTTGTACGGGAACTGTCGATTCGGGTCGATGCCGGCGCGTTGTGGTGCGGTCGGGACGCGGATGCCGTCGTAGTTCTGGATCGTGCCCTCGCCCAGCAGGCGGTAGTACGGTCCGTCGCCGTCCTCATCGGGCTCCCGGGCGACCAGCAGTCGAGGGTCGTTGGTGTAGGGCTTCCAGGCACCGTTCGGATCCTCGACGCGCATCTGCAGGATCCGGCCGTCGTGATCGACGTCGCCGGCGACGAGTCCGTCGAGCTGCTCGGCGATCGGCCAGGGGTGCACGCTGCCCCGCACGATGAACGGGACCTCGGCACGGGCCAGCTCCGCACCGTCCGGGTTGACCCGCGGGACGAGGTAGAACGTCCGGGTGTCGAGCACCCGGGTGATCTGGGGGTCGACGCCGTAACCGCTCGTCAGCTGGTCGAGTAGATGCACGATCGCCACCGAGGCGGTTACCTCGGAGGCGTGGATGTTGCCGTCGATCCAGACCGCCGGCTTCTCGTCGTGGGCCCCGCTGGTGTGGTCGGTGCCCGTGTGATTGGTGACCGTGAGCAGCCAGATCTCGCGGCCCTCGTACGACCGGCCGATCGACGACTTGCGGACCAGGTCGGGGAAGTCGTCGACGAAACCGTCGAGCCAGCCGGTGAGCTCGTCGTAGCGGGGATACCGATCGTAGGCGATCGACGGCATCAGCCCGCTCGCAGCTCGGCGGACTTCTGCTCGAGGGTGTCGATCAGCTCGTCGAAGGACTTCATGAAGGCGTCGACTCCTTCCCGCTCGAGCTTCGCGGCGACGTCGTCCAGGTCGACGCCGACGTCGGCGAGCGCCTGCCAGACACGATCCGCCTCGCCGACCTCCGTGTCGATCGTGCGTGCCAGCGTGCCGTGGTCAGCGAACGCCTCGAGGGTATCCTCCGGAAGCGTGTTGACCGTGTGCGGGCCGATCAGCTCGTCGACGTAGAGCACGTCGGAGTAGTCGGGGTTCTTGCGACCGGTGCTCGCCCACAGCGGGCGTTGCACCCGTGCGCCGCGGGCGGCGAGTGCTTCCCACCGGGGGCCGCTGAACGTCTCGCAGAACTGCCGGTAGGCCAGCTTGGCCTGGGCGACGGCTGCCTTGCCCCGCAGCTGGAGGGCGTCGTCCGTCCCGATCGTCTCGAGTCGGCGATCGACTTCCACGTCGACCCGGCTGATGAAGAACGAGGCGACGCTGGCGACGCGCGACAGGTCGGCGGTCGGATCCTCGGCGAAGCGCTCCAGCCCGCTGACGTAGGCCTCCATCACGGCCTGGTACCGGTCGAGCGAGAAGATCAGCGTCACGTTGATGTTGCGGCCTTCGGCGATCATCTGCCGGATGGCAGGCAGGCCTTCGACGGTGGCGGGGATCTTCACCATCAGGTTGCGACGCCGCAGGCGCTGGTGCAGGTCGCGCGCCGCGGTCTCGGTGCCGGCCGCGTCGTGGGCGAGGCCGGGATCGACCTCGACCGAGACGTAGCCGTCGTGACCGGCGGTCTCGTCGTAGACGCGCGAGAACACGTCACACGCACCGTGGATGTCGGCGAAGACCATCTGCCAGTAGTCGTCGATGACCGGATCCTCGTTGGCGGCGAGCTGGCGGAACTGCTCGTCGTAGTCGGCCGAACCCTGGATGGCCTTCTGGAAGATCGACGGGTTGCTCGTCAGCCCCCGCACCCCCCGCTCGCGCAGCGCGGTGAGCTCACCGGACGTGAGGTAGCTGCGCTGCAGGTTGTCGAGCCAGGGGCTCTGTCCGAACTCGGCGGAGAGGGTCTGGAGGCGGTTCATCGATGCTCCTGTGTTCGTCAGTCGGTGAGCAATGCTCGGGCCCGGTCGGTCACGTGGTCGACGTCGATCCCGAGCCGTTCCATCACGACGTTCCCGGGTGCGCTCGCTCCGAAACGTTCGATCGAGATCACGTCGTCCGCGTAGCGGTGCCATCCGAGTGCGACACCGGCTTCGACGGCGAGGACCGGGACACCGGGCGGGAAGATGCCACGACGTGTTCCCTCGTTCTGCTGCTCGAAGCGATCCCACGACGGCATGCTCACGACGCGGGCCGAGATGCCGGAGGAGGCGAGCCGTTCGGATGCCGCAGCGCAGACCGCGACCTCGCTGCCGGTCGCGACCAGCACGATGTCGGGACTCTCGTCACCGTCACCGTCACTGTCACCGCCGTCGGTGACGATGCCGGCGCCGAGCTCGATCGCGGACCCGTCGGTGACGACCTCGATGTCCTGGCGGCTGAGGACCAACGCGGTCGGGCCGTCATGGCGGACGGCGTCGACCCATGCCGCGACGGTCTCGTTGGCGTCGGCCGGTCGGATCACGTGGAGGCCGGGAATCGCTCGGAGGGTGGCGAGTTGTTCGACCGGCTGGTGGGTCGGGCCGTCCTCTCCGACACCGACGGAGTCGTGCGTCCAGACGAAGCACACCTTGGCGCGCGAGAGCGCGGCGAGACGGACCGGCGGCCGCATGTAGTCGAGGAAGACGAGGAACGTGCCACCGACCGGGAGCACCCCGCCGTGCAGCGCCATGCCGACCATGGTCGACCCCATGGCGTGCTCGCGCACCCCGTACGAGATCTGACGGCCACCCGGGTCGTCGATCGAGTTCATCGTCTGTCCGGCGAGCTTGGTGCCGGTGTTGCCGGTCAGGTCGGCGGACCCGGCGACGAGGCCGGGGATCCGTTCGACCGTGGCGTCGAAGGCGGCATTGATCGCCTTGCGGGTGGCCATCTTGGTGCCGCGTTCGTAGGTCGGCAGGCCTGCGTCCCAGCCGTCGACCCCGGTCTGGCCCCAGCAGGCGTTCCACTCCGGTGACGCGACGACGGAGGCGTTCCGGTCCGCCCATGCCTGGTGGGCCGCAGTGCCGCGCTCGGCGGCGTGGGCCCGGTATGCGTCGACGAGCTCGGTGGGGGACCAGAACGGTTCGTCCGGGATGCCCATGACCTCCTTCGTCCGCGTGACGTCCGCGGCGTCGAAGGCGAGCCCGTGCGCCTCGTGGTCGTCGGTGTGGTCGGGGGACGGGTAGCCGATGTGGGAGCGCAGGATCAGCAGGCTCGGCCGGTCGGTGTCCTTGGCCGCGTTCAGCGCGGCCTCGAGCGCATCCAGGTCGTTCGCGATCTCGCCGAGATCGACGACGTCCCACCCGTAGGCGCGAAAGCGGGCCGCGGTGTCGTCGGAGAACGCGATCTCGGTGCGCCCGTCGATCGTGATGTGGTTGTCGTCGTAGACGCAGACGAGCTTGCCGAGTCGGAGGTGCCCGGCGAGTGAGGCGGCCTCGTGGGACACGCCTTCCATCAGGCACCCGTCGCCGACGACGACCCAGGTGTGGTGGTCGATCGCGTCGCTGCCGAACCGCTCGGCGAGCACGCGCTCGGCGAGCGCCATGCCCACGGCGTTGCCGAACCCCTGACCGAGTGGGCCGGTCGTGACCTCGACGCCCGGCGTGTGACGGGCTTCGGGATGCCCGGGGGTGGCGGACTCCCACTGGCGGAACGCCTGGATGTCCTCGAGCTCCAATCCGTGTCCGGTGAGATAGAGCATCGAGTACTGCAAGATCGACGCGTGACCGTTCGAGAGCATGAACCGGTCGTGATCGGGCCACGTCGGATCGGCCGGGTCGTACCTCATCACGCGGCTGTAGAGCACGTGGGCGAGCGGGGCGAGCGCCATCGCGGTGCCCTGGTGGCCGCTCTCGGCGGCCAGTGGGGCATCCATCGCGAACCCTCGGATCAGGTTGATGGCGTCACGGTCGAGGTCGGCGGAGAGGGGCATTGCCGTCGACACTACCGGCCGCGTGGAGACCCACCCGAAGGGCGGGTCAGTCGGCAGGGGGGAGCAGCGTGAACGGGACCACGTGCCACGGGGCGCGGTCGACGCGGCAGTGGGCGAAGATCTGCTCGTACTCGGTGAACTCGAGCTCGCCCCGTACGAGTCGATACGTGAACTTGCCGGGTTCCACCGAGAACGGGCTGACGTTACGGGCGAGGTGCTCGCCGGCGTCGGGTCGCTCCGGATCGCCGAGATCCCTACGGAACACGACCTCGAACACGCCGTGGCCCGCCTCGCCGGCCGGGCAGAAGATCAGCGCGACCAGGTGGGGTGCGATGGTGAGCGGTACGGGTTCCGGGGCCGCCATCGAGAACATGGCGCCGGTCAGGTCGAGCCGAGCCGATGGTCCGGGCGCCTGGCGCATCTCGAAGTTCTCGACGAACAGGGCCGACACGATCTGCATGCCGATCGAGGGTACCTGCGACACTGGGGCGGTGCGCGACGATGCGGAGCGGTGGAACGGGCGGTACCGAGGACGGGTGACCGGGGCGCCGGCGATGCCGAAGGGCCTCGGCGGGATCGAGCTCGACCGCTCCGGCTCGTGTCTCGACGTCGCGTGTGGGCTGGGGGAGCAGTCGCTCTGGGCGGCGCAGCAAGGCTATCACGTCGTCGCGATCGACGCGTCGGACGTCGCGATCACGGCGCTCAATTCGGCTGCGGTCCGGCTCGGGGTCCGCGATCGGATCGACACTCGCGTGGTCGACCTCGACGGTGGGTTGCCGGCGGGCGTCGCCAACGAGTGTTCGCTCGTCATCTGTCAGCGGTACCGCGATCCGGAGTTGTACGAGCAGCTCGTCTACATGCTGCGGCCGGGTGGCGTGTTGGTGATGACCGTGCTCTCGGTGGTCGGGGTGCGCGGCGAGGCGGGCCCGTTCCACGCCCCGCCGGGAGATCTCGTGTGCGCGTTCCGCGAGCTCGACGTGACGATCGAGCGCAGTGTCGAGCTCGACGGCGAGGCGACGCTCGTGGCTCGCCGCCGTTGAGCCGGCTCGAGCGTGCTCACTCGGTCGCGACGACGTCGAAACGCTCGAACACGGTCGCCATGTCGGGGGAGAACGTCAGCCCCACGCTGGGGAGGTAGCGCTCGAAGAAGGTGTGATGGTCCCGCAGCCAGGAGTCGCGCGTGCGGTCGCCTTCGCCTTCGTCCCACGCGAACTGGTCGTCCACGGACGACAGCGGCCCGACGCGCACGTCGGTGGTGCGCAGAAGGGCGCGCGGCACGCCGCGGCCGTCGGTCGCGATCGTGTACATGCCTTCGTACGGGATCGTGGCGCCTTCGCGCACGTAGTCCTCGTACGCGCCCGCCGTGGCGCGCTTCGGCCCGTCCAGGATGAGCCCGAGCAGCTCGTCGGCGAGCTCGACCGAGTCGCCGAAGCACTCCGCCGTCGGTGTCGGCGCGTCGGGTTCGACGATGCCGCGTGCGCGCATCCGCGCCCAGAAGCCCGAGATCCGGACCGGGTCGGGCACCGGGAGCTCAGTCGGCGGCTCGGAAGCGGACACGGCGGTTGTGGCGACCCTTGTTCTCGACCTTGGTGATCTGGATCGGTCGGGACTGGCCGGTGTTGGTGAGGTGGGTGCCGCCACATGCCTGACGATCGACACCGTCGATGTCGATGACCCGGAACGTGCCGTCCGGTGTGGGTGGCGGGGCGACGGACATGCTGCGCATGAGCCCGCTCTCGGGCGTGGCGTCCGCGATCGGGACGTACCGGCTCGTGACGGTCACCGCCCGGTCGATCACGTCGTTGACGGGGCGCTCGAGCGCACGCAGTCGCTCGTTGTCGACCTCGGGGAGGTCGAAGTCCATGCGGCCCGAACCGTCACCGTTGATCTGGGCCCCGGTGACGAGCGCGCCGGCGAACTCGTCGAACACGTAGGCATTGAGCACGTGGCTCATCGTGTGGAGCGACGCCACTCGGAGCCGGTGGTCGGCGTCGACGGTCAGGTGGACCGTGCCGGTCGGGGTGGCGGCTTCGTCGTCGAGGACGTGCCACCACGTGTCGCCGTCGATGTCGATGCGGACCACGGCGGCCGTTCCGTCGACCCACTCGATCGTGCCGATGTCGCTGACCTGTCCACCTCCACCGGGGTGGAACGCGGACCGCGAGAGTGCGACCGCCCCGGGTCGCACATCGACGACCTCGGCGTCGTGAACGTAGAGGTCCGGTTCGGTGTGGCACAGGTAGATCGCCATGCGAGCATCGTAGAGCGGGTTCGGGCTACTGGTGCCGGGTCGGACCCTCCGTGGGCACCTGTCGAATCGTCTCGCAGCCGTGGTTTGGGTGCGTGTCGAATCGTCTCACTGTTCGGGTTGGCGTTCCCGGCGAATCGTCTCACTGTTCGGGTTGGTGGTCATGTCGAATCGTCTCGGTGCGTGGGTGGGTGGGTGGGTTGCTGGGTGGCTGGGTGGGTGGTTGGGG
>DATHUU010000183.1:0-5676 GCA_035461925.1 Ilumatobacter sp. | reverse complement strand
GTCGCTCCGTGCGCGTGCCCGTGATGCCGCGGGGGCGGTGTCGATCCGCATCTACGGGCGGGACGCGGCCGACAGCGAGTTCGCGGCACGCGTGTGGAGGGCGATGTGGTACCGCGACGGGGAATGGACGTTGGGTGTCTCCCGTCAGCAGCTCGCCGAGCACGAGGCGTTGCTGCTGTTGCTCGCAGAACGGGCCGACATCCGTGTCCCGGAGGTGGTCGCGGTCGGCGCCACCAAGACGGGTGACGTCCTGCTCGTCACCAGAGACGGGGTCGACCACGTCCCGCTGTCGACGCTCCCACCGACGGACGTCGACGACGCACTGCTCGACGCGTTGTGGCACGAGCTCCGGCGGCTCCACGATGCCGGTCTGTCGCACGGGCACGTCGACGCGGCGCGGGTGACCGTCGCCGACGGCGACCGACCCGGCTTCACCGATCTGGCAGGTGGAGCGATGTCGCCGTCGCGGCTCCAGCGTCGGATCGACATCGTCGAGATGCTCGTGACGACGGCCTTGATCTCCGGACCCGATCGCGCCGTGGCCGCCGCGGTTCGCACCCATGACCGTGACGCCCTCGTGTCGTCGCTCACGACGATCCAGCCGGTCGCGTTGGCGCGGGAGCTCTCGCTCGACGTGCGACGGTCCGACCTCGACCTGGATGCCTTGCGGTCGTCGCTGGCCGAGGCGCTCGACGTCGAGGTGCCCGAGCCCGTCAACCTGCGACGGGTCCGCTGGCGCGACGTGCTGATGACGTTGCTGGCCCTGGTGGCCGCGAACGCGCTGATCGGCTGGGTGACAAGCATCGATCTGGACACGCTGGTGGACGAGCTCTCCGACGCGTCCGTGGGCTGGTTGCTCGTGGCGCTCGTCGTGAGTCAGCTCACCAACGTGGCCGAGACGGTGTCGATGAAAGGGGTGGTGACGACGCCACTCCCGTGGGGACCCACGTTGCAGTTCCAGTACGCGACGTCGTACATCGGACTCGCGGTCCCGTCGGACGCCGGTCGGATCGCGATGACGATCCGCTACCTCCAGAAGCTGGGTGTCCCGACCCGCGTCGCCATCGGACAGGGCCCGTTCACCACGGTCTTCGGGTACGTGATCGACGCCGTCCTGTTGCTCGTCACGATGCAGGTCGTCGGCACCTCGCTCGATCTGCCCGACGACGCCGACCTCTCCCGGTTCATCACCCTCCTCGTGATCCTGGCCACCGTCGTCGTCATCGGGATCTCCACGGTGTTCGCCGTACCGAAGCTGCGCCGGCGGATCCTCCCCGCCGTGAAGGAGACGGTGCTCGAGCTCAAGAGCTCGCTGACCGACCCCGACCGGGCGGCCATGCTGCTCGGTGGGATCGTGGTCCGCAAGCTGCTGTTCGCGCTGACGATGGCGAGCATGCTCCACGCCTTCGGTGAGCCCCTGCCACTCGCGACGGTCATCTTCGTGAACACAGCGGTGTCGTGGTTCGCGGGGATCTTCCCGGTCCCCGGCGGAATCGGCGTCGCCGAGGCGGGGTTCGTGGTCGGTTTGACCGCCTTCGGGGTCTCCGAGCCGGTCGCGTTGGCGGCCGCGCTCGGTCACCGCCTCGTGACGGCCTACCTCCCGCCGATCGCCGGGTTCTTCGCGATGAAGCGCCTGGAGCGGGACGGGTATCTGTGAGCGATCACCCGATCCGGGTGTATCGGCGCGGACCGAGGCGACGTACCGTGCTCGTTGGCTCGGTCGACGGTCGACCGGGTGACGTGAACGGCATGGAGGTCGGAGATGGCGTTGGGACCCATCGAGGTGCTCGAGATCGGTTTCCCGGGCAATCGGTTCAACGGCGAGATCCTGCCGGAGCTCGAGCGTCTGGTGGAATCGAACACGATCTCGATCGTCGACGGTCTGTTCGTGCAGAAGGACGAGCACGGTGACGTCGTCTTCCTCGAGCTCGAGGAGGTCGGTTCCGACGACAGCGTCGCCCGCCTGGCGTCGCTCCTCGATCAGGTCGAGTCGCTGATCTCCGACGACGACGTCGCCGAGCTGGCGGCGGGCCTGGAGCTCGACAGCTCCGCTGCGATCCTGGTGTTCGAGCACACGTGGGCCAAGCCGCTCCGTGACGCGATCGTCGGATCCGGCGGCGTGTTGGCGGCCGACTTCCGTATCCCCGGCGCGTTGGTCGACGAGCTCCTCGACGAGCTCGCATCGATCGACTGAGCCGAGTCCGAGCGAACGACCGACCCCCCACAGCACACAGGAGACAGAGCAGATGCGCCGACGAGGTGGACGACCAGGTCTGGTCGGAACGATGGCCCGCACCGCCGTGATCGCCGGAACGGCGAACGCGACCGTGAACACGATGAACGCCAAGCAGGCCGCCAAGGCCCAGTCGGCGGCCGAGCAACAGGCCGCTCAACAGGCGGCGCTCGAGGCCCAGGCCCAGATGGCCGAGATGCAGGCGCAACTCAACGCCGTGCAGGCCACACAGCCGGCGCCGCCCCCACCGCCCGCGGCCGCTGCGCCGGCCGGCGGCGACGACTTGATGACCAAGCTGCAGCAGCTCGCCGACATGAAGGCAGCCGGCATCCTCGACGACGCCGAGTTCGCCGCGGCCAAGGCCAAGCTGCTCGCCTGACCGCGGCGCGCGGGCCGCCGCGGGTCAGACTTCCGGGAACACGGTCAGCCAGTCGCGCGCCATGCTGACGGTGACCCAGCCGAGTCGAGCCGCGACGTCGGTGATCGCCTCCGGTTCGACGAACGACTGCGCCCGACCGACGTACGCGTACTCGCGGTCGGCGTCGTCGTGGTCGACGAGGATGGCCAGCCCGGGGTGAGATCCGGCGTACGCCCACTCCATCATCTCCCGGTCACCGCCCGAGTTGCCCCCGACCACGATCGGCGGCCGGCCGAGCTGGGTCTGGATCTGGGTGACCTTCGCGGCACCCTCGTTGGCCTGGCCCATCAGCGTCACGGTGCGTCGCAGCGTCGGCCGCCCTTCCTCGTCACGATCGAACTGGTAGCCGATGAGCGTCCCGACCACCAGCTCGGGAGGGATCCCGTAGAGCGGCTCGCTGATGCGGCGCACGAACTCGGTCCCGCCTCCGGTCACGATGCCGACCGTGAACTCGAGCGCCCGCAGTTCGTCGAGCAGCTCGAGCATCGGCTGGTAGACGAGCCTGCTGACCGGGAACCCGAGGAGCGGGTGGCGGTAGCGATCGACGAAGTCGTCCACGAGCGTCGCGAACTGACCCGGGCTGATGCCGTCGAACAGTCCGGCCAACGCGACGGCGATCTTCTCCAGGCCGACCTCGCCCATGGCGACCGGGTCCGAGCGCAGGACCGCGTCGAACTCGGGGCGCGCGCCGATCGACGCGTCGTGATCGCAACGGCGTCGCAGTTCGTCGACGAAGAACTCGAGCTGCACGTAGGCAGGCCGCTCGCACCACAGGGTGCCGTCGTTGTCGAAGTACGCCACCCGATCGGCCACCGGAACGTCATCGAGGCCGTCGAGGTACGTGACGATCGCATCACGGACCGCACCGGGGCGCCAGGAAGGAAGCCGTTCGGTCATGCGTGCTCTTCGGGCGGGACGGTGGGACCGGATCGAACGGCGGCGTCCCACGCGCACCGGAAGCCGACGTGGCTCATGCCGGTGTCGATCATCTGGGGGCGGCGGGCGGCCGGTCGGTAGCGCAGGCAGTAGGAGTCGGCGCACAGGTGCGATCCGCCCTTCACCACCTTGCGCGGCACCCGGAACTGGGGTTGAGCGGGGTCGAAGCTCGTGTCGCGCGTGCCGCCACGTGGGTTCTCGGGGATGCAGCACGGCTTCTCGGCGTCGTCGGGGTGGGAGCTCGTCCACCAGTCGTCGGTCCACTCCCAGACGTTGCCGGCCATGTCGAGGAGTCCGAAGCCGTTCGGTGGGAACGAGCCGACCGGTGCGGTGCGCAGCCAGCCCGACTCTCCGGTCGAGCGCCAGGGGAAGTCGAGACCGTCCCACGTGTTCGCCATGATCCGGCCGTCAGGTCGTGCCTCGTCGCCCCAGGTGAACGCCGTGCGCTCCAGACCTCCCCGCGCTGCGCACTCCCATTCGGCCTCCGTGGGGAGCCGAGCACCGACCCAGGTGGCGTACGCGGTCGCATCTTCGTGGGCGACGTGCACGACCGGGTGGTCGAGCAGGTCGTCGATCCCGGAGCGGGGCCCGTACGGGTCTCGCCAGGACGCGCCGGGTGTCCACGCCCACCATTGGCTGAGATGGCGGAGATCGACCGGTCCCTGCGTCGGGCTGAACACGAGCGACCCGGGCACGAGGTTCTCGGGTGGAGCACCCGGGAATTCCGCCGGGTCGAGCGGCCGCTCGGCGACCGTCTGGTATCCGGTCGCCGCGACGAACGCTGCGAACTGCCGATTGGTCACCTGGTACCGGTCGATGCCGAACGGCGACACGCGAACGCGATGGGTCGGCGCCTCCTCCGGATAGTGGTCGTCCGAGCCCATGACGAACTCTCCGCCGTCGAGCCACACCACGTCGTCGGGGTCGTCGTGGTGTGCGTGGGCGTGGTCGTTCATGCGGATCCTCCACTCGTGGCGTCGATCGCCACCAGATCATGCTTCCACAGCCGCTCGACCAGTCGTTCGGCGGGACCGCCGAGCTCGGCGACGGTCGTCCTGCCGTCGAGGGCACGGAAGACGTCGAGCTCCGCGCGGTCGACGAACAGCACCAGATCGCTCGCGCTGTGCGCCCGGTTGAGCAGCGCCGCGGCAGCGCCGCCCGGCAGGCGGCTCGCATCGTCGACCACGACCGCCGTGGGTGCGACGATGGGGACGAGCTGCGAAGGCTGGGAGAAGTCCAGCCGTCCCGACCGGCTGTCGTCCGCGTCGAACAAGATCGCCGTGTGGCGGTCGATGGTGCCGCGGAACAGCTCCACGGCGGTGTACTGGTCGAACGGCGGCAGGCGTGCGATGCGCGCGGCGTGGGGCGTCTCACTGATCGTGCCGCAGTCGGGCAGGTAGGTCGCCTGCCTGGCCCAGCGGCCGAAGCGGAGTCCGGAGCGCTCGACGAGCTCGAGCAGTTCCGGCACGCTGTACGCGCGGTCGCGCGGATTGAGGAGCGCGTCGGCGAGCGCGTCGTCGTCGCCGAAGTCCCTCGTCTCCCGGAGGAGCCGGGACAGGGGGTGGCCGGTCGGTAGCTCCCGGAGTGTCGCGACCAGGTCGTCGATGTCGGCCTGGTCGGTCGTGATGCCGAGTCGTCGGCAGTACTCCTGGAGGAGGTACACGCCGATCCGGCCGTGTCGTCCGTAGACCATCAGGGTGATCGCAGCGCGATCGGCGAGCACCCCCCGGAGCGCCCGCAGTCCGACCTCCGGGTCGGCGAGGTGGTGGACGACACCGGTGCACACGACGTGGTCGAACCGGCGGTCGAGCTGGCCGACGTCCTCGATCGCCAGTCGCCGAAGCCTCAGGTTGCCGATCCCGTGCCGCTCGACGAGGCGCGCGGTGTGCTCGATGCTCGTCGCGCTCACGTCGATGCCCACGACCTCGGCGTCGGGATGGCGGAGCGCGTGTCGAGCGGCCTGCGAGGTGCCACAGCCGGCGACGAGGATCGAGCGAGCGGTGCCGTACGGCCGTTCGGGCCAGATCAGATGATGGCCGAAGCGATCGGCCGCCTCGGGCGTCGACCTGGCAGCGAGTGCTGCCAGGTC
>DATHUU010000182.1:0-18817 GCA_035461925.1 Ilumatobacter sp. | reverse complement strand
CCAGCCTCGCGGTCGACGGCGTGTTCGATCTCCACCTGTTCCCGGTCTGGGCGTCGACGCAGACGTCGCTCACCGGGGGCCGGGCGTTGGTCGAGGTGGGGTGCATGACCCCGCGGAGCCGGGGAGCGGTCCACATCCCGTCGACCGATCCCGCGGCGTCGCCCCACATCGACCACCGGTTCCTGACCGACCCGGACGATCACGACCTGACCGTCCTCCGCGACGGCCTCGTCATGGCCGAGGAGTTGCTGGCGCAGCCGGCGCTCGCCGACGTCCTCGTGCCCGGCCGGCAGCGCGATCTGTCCCCGGCGTCGATCCGGCGCGACGTGATGCACTACTACCACCCGGTCGGTACGACACCGATGGGGGTCGACGAGGCGTCGTCGGTGTGCGACCCGCGAGGTCGGGTGCACGGCACCGAGCGCATCGTGGTCGCCGACGTGTCGCTGATGCCGCAGATCCCGCGGGCGAACACGAACATCCCGGCCGTCGTGATCGGTGAGCGGATCGTCGCGACGCTGCTCAGCTGACGCGGCCGCGGAGGCGGTCGATCCGTCGGCGGTCCCGCTTGGTGGGCCGACCGCTCCCACGGTCGCGCACCGCGAACATCGGTTGCAGACCGTCACGCTCGGGTGGAGGCGGGCTGTGGTCGACGAAGCAGTCGGCCGCGACCGCGGCGCCGACTCGCTTCGCGACGACCTGCCGGACCTCGACGATCCGCTCGCGGCGGTGCAGGTGGGCGGTCACCCGGTCACCCACGGAGACCGGCGTCGCCGGCTTGGCCGTCTTGCCGTTGATCTTCACGTGACCGCCGCGGATCGCGGCGGTGGCGTCCGAGCGCGTCTTCGTGAGCCGGACGGCGTGCAGCCACTGATCGATGCGAACGGTGTCGATGCGGCCCGATCGTACCCACCGCGGTCGACGGCGTGTCCGTTCGTGGCGGCTCGCGCTGACGTACAGTCGGTCGGGTGAGTCGACGCAACGTGATGTGGCTGGTGGCCGTCGTCGTGGCCGGTGTCGTGGTCGGCGTCCTCGCCGGCTGGCTCTGGGGTGTGCTCGCCGCGGTCGCCACGCTGGCCGTCAGCGAGGTGGTCGAGCGGACGCGTCGCGCCCGCATCCGGCGGGCGCGCGGCGACGACGCGCCGAGGGTCAGCGTGCGCGACGCCGTCGGCCCACGCCGCCGGCGCTGACCCGAACCGTTCTCAGACCCGCTCGATGATGATGGCGGGTGCCATGCCGCCACCGGCGCACATCGTGATGAGGCCGAACTGCCCGTCTCGCCGTTCGAGCTCGTCGAGCACGGTCCCGATCAGCATCGCCCCAGTCGCCCCGATCGGGTGGCCGAGCGCCATCGCGCCGCCGTTCACGTTCACCTTGTCGCGATCGAGTTCGAGGTCGCGCATGAACTTCTCGGCGACGACGGCGAACGCCTCGTTGACCTCGAACAGGTCGATGTCGTCGATCGTGAGCCCGGCCTTCGCGAGCACCTTCCTGGCGGCGGGCACCGGCGCGTTGAGCATGAGCGTCGGGCAGTCGCCCATGTTCGCCGTGGCGACGACGCGTGCTCGCGCCGTCATGCCGTGGGCCTTCGCGTAGTCGGAGCTGGCCCACAGGATCGCTGCCGATCCGTCGACGACACCCGATGAGTTGCCGGCGTGGTGCACGTGCTGGATGTCGACGTCGGGGTACTTCTGGTTGATGAGCTCTCGGAAGGTGGGCGAGCCCTCGGTGTGGCGGTAGTCGGCCACCGCCGGGAAGCTCGGCGGGAGGGCGGCGAGGGAGTCGATCGTCGTCCCCGGGCGGGGGAACTCTTCGCGGTCGAGCGCGAGCGTGCCGTCGGGGTTGCGGACCGGGACCAGGCTGCGGTCGAAGCGTCCTTCCTGGATCGCACGCTCGGCCCGACGCTGCGACTCGACGGCGAGCTCGTCGAGGACTTCCCGCGGGATCCCCTCGATCGTGGCGATCGCATCGGCGCACACGCCTTGGTGCGACTGGGGGTGGATCTCCTGCAACGCCGGGTTGCCGGCTCCCATCGGGAGCATGCCCTTCTTCGGCAGCGACATCATCTCGGTGCCGCCCGAGACGACCAGGTCCTGCATGCCGGCGGCGACGGTGGCGGCGGCGAGGCTGGCGCTCGTGATGCCCGATCCGCAGAAGCGATCGAGCGTGACACCGCTCGCCTTCACGTCGTAGCCGGCGGCCAGTGCCGACATCCGGCCGAGGTCGCCGCCCTGCTCGCACACCTGGGCGCTCGTGCCCCACACGACGTCGTCGACGTCGGCGGTGTCGAAGCCATTGCGGTCGACGAGGGCCGAGAGCACGGTGGCGCCGAGGTGTTGCGGGTGGAGGTGGGCGAGGGCGCCCTTGCCCGGCTTGCCGATGCCGCGTGGCGTACGGCAGGCGTCGATGATGAGTGCGTCAGCCATGGCGAGGACGGTACGGCATGCCGTGACCGTGGTGCGCATCGGGAGCGCGCCGTCTCGACAGCCGAGGCCGGACGGGTGGCGACGCGGCACGTCGATCGGGCATGGTGATGCGATGGAGCTGATCGCCCACCGGGCCGGGAACCTCGCCGATCTCGTCGGGGCCGGCATCGAGGCCGCCGGGGCGGTCGAGGTCGACGTGCACCTCTTCCGGAACCGACTCGAGGTCCGCCACGCCAAGATCCTGCTCTGGCCGTACGCTCGCCTCTGGGAGAAGTGGGAGCTGCTGCCCGGAGATGCACCCCGCCCGTCGCTCGACTCGATCCTCGCTCACGTCCCCGGTGAGGTGCACGTGTGGTTCGACCTGAAGGGCTTCACGAACCGGCTGCCCCGTGCGGTCCACCGGGTGGCCGGGGACCGTGCCCACCTCACCTATTCGTCCCGCGCCTGGTGGATCCTCGGCTGGGTCCGGCGGCACTCGTCGGCGCGGACGATGCGGTCGGTCGGGAACCGGTGGCAGCGGTGGCTCGTCGTTCGCACCCGACTCTTCGCGCCGGGCCCGAGCCGTCCGGGCGACGGGATCACGATCCACGAGCGTCTCCTCCACGACGACTGGCTCGCCCGGCTCCACCAGGTGACGCCCACGGTGTTCGCGTGGGGGGTGCACGACCGCGCACGTGCCGAGCAACTGCGGGACGCAGGGATCGCCGGTCTCATCCTGGACGACCTCGACCTCGTGCGGACGCTGCGGGCCGCCCGTTGACGAAAAGTCCGGACCTCGCGCCCCGCGGCGGGCGCCGGCTCGTTACCCTCTGCCCGGGCGTCCGATGAGACGAACCCGTTCCTGGAGTTCCTCACGTTGCAGCATCCCCCCGTCGTCATCCCCAGCATCCGCGCCGTGCTCCGGCACGCGCTCCCGAACGTGATCGAAGGCAAGCTCGTCCCGCTCCTGATCTTCATCGCCTTCCTCGAGCTGATCGGCGCTACGTGGGCGTTGGTCGTCGCCCTCGTGTGGTCGCTGGGTGCGATCGCGTTCCGCACGGCGACCGGCCGTCGAGTGCCCGGATTGATCGTCCTGAGCGCGACCACCCTCGCCGCTCGGACCGTCGCCGCGCTCGCGACCGGGTCGATGGTCGTGTACTTCCTGCAGCCGACGATCACGACGTTCGTCGTCGGCGCGGCGTTCCTGGTGTCGGTCCCGCTCGGCACGCCGCTGGCTCGCAAGCTCGCGTACGACGTGCTCCCGTTCGACGACGACACCAAGTCACACCCGCTCGTCGAGCGGTTCTTCGTCCGGCTCTCGCTGTCCTGGGCGTTCACGAGCCTGGTGAACGCGTCGATCACCGTCTGGCTGCTGCTGACGCAGACCACCACCACGTTCGTGGTGGTGAAGTCGGTGCTCGGCCCGATCACCGGCGCGGTGACGATCGGGACGATGGCCGTGTGGTTCTGGATCTCGTTGTCCCGTTCGGGCACGCGAATCGTCTGGGCGCATCACCGGGTCGTCGGGCACGTCGACGACCCGGTGCTCGCACCCGTGTGACGTCACTCGTCCGGGTGAACTCGTCCGGAACGGCGATAATCGCGAGCGAACGCGATGACGAGCCTCCTACGCTGGCCCGATGGAGGATCTCCTCGACGGTCCCATCGAACCTGACGACGACGGGGACGACGAGGTTGCGGAACGGCTGGTCGAGTCGGCTCGTCGCCTGCTCACGGAGGGTGGTCTCGACCAGGTGACGATGCGGTCGGTGGCGATCGGCGCAGGTGTCAGCACGATGAACGTCTACTCTCGCTTCGGCGGCAAGGACGGGCTGCTCGACGTGCTCTACCGAGAGGGGTTCGAGGCCCTGGGCGCGGAGGTCGCGGACGTCGACGAGCCCGATCTCGCTCGTCAGATCCGGGCGTTCGCCGCGACCTACCGCCGCTTCGCGCTCGAGCACCCGGCCCGCTACGAGCTCATGTTCGGTGGGGAGAGCCGAGGGTTCCGACCGAGCGACGAGTCGTCGGCCGTCGCGCGGAAGGTGCTGTCCACCATCGCGGCACGGATCGATGCAGCATCGGAGCGCGGGGAGATCGAGCTCCCGGTTGGTGCCGATGCAGTGCACGTGGCCGCCGTGCTCTGGGCGATGTGTCACGGTGCCCTGGTCTTCGAGACGGGGAGCGTCGCCGACTCGGTGGTCGACTGGTCGGTCGTGTCCGCCGCCGGTGTCGACGCCCTGATCGACCGTTACTGCCACCAGCGCACCTGAGCGAGCGCCGACCTGTCGGCCCTGAACCGGGTCGTGGACCGCCTCGGGCAGACAGGTCGAATGGGACTGATGGCCCGTGCACGTTCGGCCCGCCCGGGTCCACGATGGGCGCATGGCGAAGCGCGCTGGACCGGGGACGCTCGAGGTGCCACCGACGCGGCTCAACCCGACCGACGCTGCGCTCTGGGACATCGAGCGTGACCCCACGCTGCGGACGACGATCGTCGCCGCACTCGTCCTCGATCGCCCGGTCGATCCGTCGCGACTGAGCGATGTGCTCGAGGTGGCGACCCGCCGCATCCCGAGGTTGCGGCAGCGGGTGGTCGCCCACACCGCTGGGATCGGCACACCGCATTGGGAGGTCGTGCCCGACTTCGACCTCGACGAGCACCTGCGGGTGTTCGCCGTCGACGGTGGGGTCGACGACGCGTTGATCGCGTCCGTCGCCGCACCGATGGCCGGCGAGCCGTTCCCGCGCGATCGACCGCTCTGGGAGCTCACCTACCTCCACCCGGCAGCGGGTCGGGCAGCGGTGATCTTGAAGGTGCACCACTCGCTCACCGACGGGGTGGGTGGCATCGGTCTCCTCGACGTGATCCTCGACCGTCGACGCCGTGCACCTCGTCCCGACCTGACGGCGGTGCCGGTCCCGGTGCCGGGCGGGCGTCGGTCGTCGACGACCGAGGACGGGAGCGCACGCGTCCGGAGGGTCGTCGACGCCCCCTGGGACGTCGCGAGCATGGCGACGACGGCGGTGTTCCACCCCGTGCGGACCACGACGGGCTCGTGGGAGGCCATCCGGTCGGCGGGTCGTCTCCTCGCGCCGTCCTCGGCGCCGCTCTCACCACTGCTGGTCGGGCGCAGCATGGGTCGCGGGGTCAGCATGAGCCACGTCGACCTTCGGCGCCTCCACGATGCGGCGGCACGGCACGGCTGCACGATCAACCACGCGTTCTTCGCCGGAGCGATCGGCGGCATCGCTGCCTACCACCGGGAGTCGGGGAGCCACCTCGAGCGTCTCCGGGTGACGATGCCCGTCAGCTTCCGCAACCCGGCGAACGGTGCGGCGGGGAACCAGTGGGCGCCGGTGCGGTTCGTCGTCCCGACGAACATCGACGATCCGGTGGATCGGATGCTCGCGATGCGCACGCTGGTGGTCTCGTCGCGGCGGGAGAAGGCGTTGTCGTTCAGCCAGTCGCTCGCCGGACTCGTCCAGGTGCTCCCATCGGTGCTCTCCGCCGGCGTGGTGAGCGGGATGATGCACGGCGTCGACGTGACGCTCACCAACGTGCCAGGACTCGGTGAGCCGCACTTCCTGGCCGGGGCGGCAGTCGAGCGCATCCACGCGTTCGCTCCCACCGCGGGCGCCGCGTTGAACGTGGCGTTCCTGTCGCACGTCGGCACGGGATGTGTCGGCACGTTGAGCGATGCCGCAGCGGTCGACGACCCAGCACTGCTCGGGTCGCTGATCGACCAGGCGATCACCGACGTCGTCGAGGCGGCCGAGCGCGCCCCCGCGGCGCGACCGGCCGCGCCGGGCACCGCACGGCCGAGCCCGGCGCCGCGCCCCGATCGGTTGACCGCCCTCGACACCGGCTTCCTCCGTCTCGAGACCGCCGAGACGCCGATGCACATCGGCGGCGCGCTCCTCGTCGATGGCGAGTCCCTGCGCGACGGCGAGGGTCGGATCCGGATCGAAGCTGCCCGGTCCCACGTCGAAGCCCGCCTCCAGCGACTTCCCCGGTTCCGACGACGGATCGCCGAGGTGCCGTTCGGCCTCGGCCGGCCGATCTGGGTCGACGACGAGGACTTCGACATCGCGCGTCACGTCCGGATCGTCCAGGCCTCGGGACGGGGTGACGATCAGGATCTGCTCGACCTCTGCGCGACGCTCTACGCCACCCCGCTCGACCGGGCGCACCCGCTCTGGGACCTGGCGTTCGTCGACGGGCTCGCGGACGGCCGGGTCGGCATCGTCGAACGCGTCCACCACGCGCTCGTCGACGGAGTCGGCGGTGTCGAGCTGGCAGCTGCGCTCTTCGACCCCGAGCCCGGCGACGCTCCGGAACGACCCGATCGGACGATCCGGCCCGTCGCGCCGCCCGGAGCGCCGCGCCGCCTCGCCGACGCGATCGCCGAGCAGGCGCTCGATCCACTCGCCGTCGCACGATCGGCCATCACCGCCGTTCGATCACCGCGCCGAGTGGCGGGACAGGTGACGAGCGCGGCCGCGGCGGCTCGCGACCTGCTCGGTCCGCGCCCGCCGCGTGCCCCGTTCAACCAACCTCCCGGCACGCGGCGCGTGCTGCGTGCCGTCCCGCTGCCGATCGCAGACGTCCGTGCGATCGGGTCCGCATCCGGTGCGACGGTGAACGATCTCGTGCTCCTCACGATCGCCGGCGCGTTCGCGCGCTGGTTCGACGCCGAGCAGATCCCGCCGATCGACGTCCACGTGTTGGTCCCGGTCTCCACCCGTGTCCACGCGCTCGGTGACGGGCCGGGCAACCAGGTCGGGGCCGTGCTCGTCGAGCTCCCGGTCGCCGAACCCGACCGCGGTCGCCGACTCGAGCTGATCCGCGAGCGCATGTCCCGACTGAAGGCGGCGCACGAGGGCGAGGGCACCGCGCTGCTGCTCGAGGCGCTCGATCATCTCCCGGCACCCTGGTACACGCCGCTCCTTCGTCTGGTCGCCGGGCAGTCCATCGTGAACGCCGTCGTCACCAACGTGCCCGGGCCCCCGGTGCCGCTGTACTTCCTCGGTAGCCGCATCGAGCGGATCGTCCCGGTCGTCCCGCTCGGAGCCCAGCTGTCGCTCGGCATCGCCGTGCTCTCCTACGGCGGCGAGCTCGTGATCTCGCTGTTCGCCGACCCGGACGCGCTCCACGACATCGACGCCCTCGCCGCGGCGGTGGTCGACGAGTTCGACGCGGTGCGGTCGGCAGTCGGCTGATCGGGCGAGGGCACGGACCTTCGGCTCTGGCCCTGCCCTCACATCCGCGCGCAAGATCGCATGGAGGCGGGCACGAGGAAGGTTCACGGACATGACAGACGTGGGGATCGAAGTGCCGGCGGTCGGGGCGCGCCCGGCACCGAGGACGGTCGTCGAGCGCTTCCGTGCGCGGGTGGCGACCCAGCCGGGACGACCTGCACTGCGCTACCACCACAACGGTGACTGGCGGGCGTTGGACTGGGGTGAGTACGGGCAGGCGGTGGACGAGGTCGCCGCTGGACTGGTCACGCTCGGCATCGAGCCCGGCGATCGCGTCGGGCTGTTGTCGGGCAATCGGCCCGAGTGGCACATCGCCGACCTGGCGATTCTCTCGGTCGGCGCGGTGACCGTGCCGGTCTACCCCACGAGCTCGTCCCCCCAGGTGGCGTACGTGCTCGCGGACAGCGGCGCGCGGGTGTGCTTCGTCGACAGCCCGGAGCAGCTCGCCAAGGTGCTGCTCCACCGCTCCGACCTCCCCGACCTGGAGCGCATCGTCGGGTTGCTCCCGATGCCAGGTCTCGATCACGTCGCGATCGTGCTCGATCTCGCCCAGCTGCGCGGCGATGGACGTGGTCACCTGGCGGGCTCGCCGACGGCGATCGCCGACCGGGCGGGCGCGATCGCAGCGGACGACCTCGCCACGTTGGTGTACACGAGCGGCACGACCGGGCCACCGAAGGGTGCGATCCTGACCCATGGCAACCTCGGCTGGACCGTCGATGCCGTCGAGTCGATGGTCGGTCTGTCACCCGAGGACCGGCTGCTCAGCTACTTGCCGCTCAGCCACATCGCCGAACGGCTCACGAGCCACATCGGCCAGATCGCGTCCGGGGGCGAGACGTGGTTCGCGCAGAGCCTCGCGACCGTGCCGGAGGATCTGCGGGCCTGTCGTCCGACGATCTTCTTCGCCGTGCCGCGGGTCTGGCAGAAGTTCCACGACGCGATCCTCGACAAGATCGCAGAATCGCCCAAGCCGGTCCGGCTGGCACTCGAGCGGTACGTGGCACTCGGGAAGGCATCGGTCGAGGCAGGTGAGCAGGACCGCGAGCTGTCGTCCACCCAACGGCGACTGCACCTGGTGCTCGATCGCACGATCGGCGCCAAGCTCCGCAAGCAGCTCGGCCTCGACGAGGCTCGGATCATCGTGTCGTCCGCGGCGCCGATCCACCCCGATCTCGTCCGATGGTTCCACGGCATCGGCATTCCGATCGCCGAGGTGTGGGGCCAGACCGAGGACTGCGGCCCCGCGACGCTCAACCCGCCCGAGGCGATCCGGATCGGCTCGGTGGGACTCCCGCTCCCCGGGCTCGAGGTCCGCGTCGCGGACGACGGCGAGCTGATGGTGCGGGGTGGCAGCGTGTGCCGCGGCTACTACCGCCAGCCTGAGGCGACGGCGACGTTGATCGACCCGGACGGCTGGATGTCGACGGGCGACCTCGGCGCGATCGACGACGACGGCTACGTCCGCATCACCGGTCGCAAGTCTGATCTCATCATCACCGCGGCGGGCAAGAACATCTCGCCGTCGGAGATCGAGAGCCGCCTCGCGCTCGAGCCGCTGATCGGTCAGGCGGTCGTCGTCGGCGACGGACGCAAGTACCTCGTCGCGCTGATCACCCTCGACCCGGACGACGCTGCCGACTGGGCGGCGCGCCACGGCGCGTTCGCCGACATCTCGTCGCTGATCAACGATCCGGCGCTGCGCGGCGAGGTCGCTGCCGGGGTCGAGCGCGTGAACCGCGAGCACGCGCCGGTCGAGCAGATCAAGCACTGGCGTCTGCTCCACGAGCCGTTCACGGTCGAAGGTGGAGAGCTCACCCCCACCATGAAGGTGAAGCGAGCCTTCGTCATGGAGCGTTACGCCGACCTCGTCGAGGAGATGTACACCGAAGCCCGCTGAGGACGCGGGTTCGCGTGGAAGCCTCCCTGATCCGGTCGCGACTGCATCGTGACGCCTGGACGTCCTGCCGGGCAAGAGGAAAACCCCCTACGACGGTTGGGTCGGCCTGCCGGCACCTGGCCTGACCGCGGGTCGAGATTGACGCGGAAGAGGTTCGGGGCGACAATCGTGCGAGCGGGCGATCAGAACAGGGGTGCTCGTCATGAAGCGACTGATGGTTCTCGGACTCACAGCAGTGTTGATGGTCGGCGGTGCCACCGTGGTGGTGGCGTCACAACAGCGCAATTTCCACGGCCACCTCTCGGCGGCGCAGGAGGTACCAGCCAACGACAGTCGGGCACGGGGCCAGGCGATCTTCCGCCTCAGCGAGGATGGAACAGAGCTGCACTATCGGCTGATCGTGGCCAATCTGGACAACGTCACCCAGGCCCACATCCACCTGGCTCCGGCAGGGGCGAACGGCCCGGTCGTCGTGTGGTTGTACCCGGCAGCGCCACCGGCTCAGCTGATCGAGGGCACCACGAACGGCAACCTGGCGATGGGCACCATCACCGCCGCGAACCTGGTCGGCCCGCTCGCCGGAGGGTCACTCGACGACCTGGTCGAGCACATCCGCAACGGGAACGCCTACGTGAACGTGCACACCAGCCAGTTCCCGCCGGGTGAGATCCGCGCCCAGCTCGGCTGAGGACGAGCCGTCGCCGATCGACTCGGTGAAGCGAGAACCAAGTGCTTACTCCGGCCAGCGGCTGAACCTCGCGTCGCCGGTGAGCGTCAGGCGCCTCCCGGCCGAAGTGTTCACCCCTCTGGCGCGCGACACCACGGTCCGCATCGTCGCGTCGCCGCCGTGTGACAGTGTGGGCGGATGGTTCGACGAACGGTTCTCGTGCTGGGGGGTGTGCTCGTCGGCGGGGTCGTCGCGTTCGCGGGGTTGGTCTTCGTGGCGATGCGGACGAAGTCACCGTCCCTGCTGTCCGCCGTGCGCAGGTTCAATCGGGCGTTCACGAACAAGCTGCAGCGTCGCTCCGCTGGCCGGCCAGGGGCGTACGCATCGGTGATCCGGCATCGGGGCCGCCGCTCGGGCCGCGCGTACGAGACCCCGATCGTCCCGTTCGCCACCGACGACGGGTTCGTCGTCAGCCTTCCGTACGGGCCGACCACCGATTGGGTCGAGAACGTGCTGGCGCTGGGTTCCGCCGAACTGGTCCACGAAGGCCGCACCGTGGCGGTCGACCGCCCGGAAGTCGTGCCGGTCGCCTCGGTGGGGGATCTGTTCCCACCGAGCGAGCAGCGGACCCACCGCTTGTTCCGCGTCGAGCACTGCCTCCGCCTCCGCGTCGCCTCCTGAGTCTCGGGAAGCGATCGTGACCTCCTCGGGTCTGATCGCTTCCAGTGAGTCCCGTGGTCAGCCTCGTCAGGAGCTCGGGAACTGGCTGAGCTTGCCGTCTTCGGCGGCGAGGCGTTCGACGAGCGGGGAGAGAACCCAGTGGCTGCCGCCGAGACGGTCGCCGTAGCCGTGGATCTTCGCCGCGACCTCGGCCAGGCCGAGCGAGTCGGCCCAGAACATCGGACCGCCCCGGTACACCGGCCAGCCGTAGCCGTTCACCCAGATCACGTCGATGTCGCTGCCGCGTAGGGCGATGCCCTCGTCGAGGATCTTGGCGCCCTCGTTCACCATCGGGAGCAGGCACCGCTCGAGCACCTCCTCGTCGGTGACCTCGCGCTGCTGGATCCCCTTGCCGACGGCGAACTCCCGGATGATCTCGACCACTTCCGGGTCCGGCGACTTCGCCCGGGTCTCGGGATCGTAGGTGTAGTAGCCGCGACCGTTCTTCTGGCCGCGGCGGCCGCTCTCGCACATCAGCTCGCGCACCGTCGACCCGGTCGACGTCTCGGCCTTCCAGCCGATGTCGAGCCCGGCGAGGTCGGCCATCGCATAGGGGCCCATCGGGAACCCGAAGTCGTAGAGCACCTGGTCGACCTGGGCGGGGGTGGCGCCCTCGAGGACGAGCCGGTCGGCCTCGATCCGGCGGCGGGCGAGCATCCGGTTGCCCACGAAACCGTCGCAGTTGCCGACCAGCACGCCGATCTTGCCGATCCGCTTGCCGACCGCCATGGCGGTGGCGATGGTGGTGGCCGACGACTCGCGGCCGCGCACGACCTCGAGCAGCTTCATCACGTTCGCCGGTGAGAAGAAGTGCATGCCGATGACGCTGTCCGGCCGCTTCGTGGCCGATGCGATCTCGTCGACGTCCAGGTACGAGGTGTTCGACGCGAGCACGGCGCCGTCCTTGCAGATCCCGTCGAGCTCGGCGAACACCGACCTCTTCAGCTCCATGTCCTCGAACACCGCCTCCACGACGATGTCGCAGTCGGCGAAGTCCGCCTTGTCGGTCGAGCCCGTGATGAGCCCCATGCGCTGCTCCACCTGCCCCGGGGTGGTGGAGCGCGACCGCTCGTAGTTCTTGCGGACGACCCCGAGACCGCGGTCGAGCGACTCCGGGTCGCGCTCGACGATCGTGACCGGGATGCCGGCGTTCGCGAAGTTCATCGCGATGCCGCCACCCATCGTGCCGGCCCCCAGCACGCCGGCTCGTCGGACGTCGATCGTCGGCGTGTCCTTCGGGACCGGGATCTTGTTGGCGGCGCGCTCGGCGAAGAAGTAGTAGCGCTGGGCGGCCGACTGCGCGCCGGTCATCAGCTCCATGAAGAGCTTCCGCTCGACCTTCATGCCCTCGTCGAACGGCAGATTGGCGGCCGCTTCGATGCACCGGATGTTGTACTCGGGCGCCAGGAAGCCGCGGGTCTTGTGGGCGATCGATGCCCGGAAGTCGGCGAACAGCTGGGTGTCGCCCCGGTGCTCGGCGACCTTGTCGTCGCGGTCGCGCACCTTCTTGAGCGGCAAGCCGTCGGCCACAGCACGGTGCGCGAACGCGATCGCGGCCGTCCGCAGGTCGCCCGGCCCGCCGTGCACGATCTCGTCGACGAGCCCGCCCTCGACCGCCTCGGTCGAGTCGATGTGGCGGCCCGACGTCATCATCTCGAGCGCCTTCGGCACGCCAACCAGACGCGGGAGCCGCTGCGTTCCTCCGGCGCCGGGCAGCAGGCCGAGGTTGACCTCGGGGAGCCCGAACTTCGCGGACGCGAGCGCGACGCGGTAGTGAGCGCACAGCGCGACCTCGAGGCCGCCGCCGAGCGCGGTCCCGTGGATCGCGGCGATCACCGGGACGGGAGCGTTCTCCATCGCGGCCTGGGTGTCGGGCAGGCTCGGCCCGCGCGCCTCGCCGCCGAACTCGCTGATGTCGGCGCCGGCGATGAACGTCCTGCCCTCGCAGATCAACACGACCGCCGACGCGCCGCTGTCGACGGCCTGCGTCATGCCCTCGGCGAGCCCCTGGCGCACGTGCCAGCTCAGCGCGTTCACGGGCGGGTTGTCGATCACGATCACGGCGACGTCGCCGTCCCGTTCGAGGCGAACCGATTCGGTCAACTGCGTCATGCCGCCAGTCAATCAGGACGCAGTCGCGCGGATTCAGTCGCAACCGCCGACATGACGACCCCCGACCACACCCGATGACTCCGGGGCGGCTCAGCGCGCAGCGCCTGCGGCACCGGCAGCCAGCAGGGCACAGGTCGGCGCGAACACACAGCGGTCCAGCCGCTTGAACCTCGGCGACTCGCTCCCGGGAACGAGCAGCGACGTCCGGCCGGCGAACCCGAACGCCGCACGGATCGCCAGGACGACGGCCACACCGGCTGCGGCAGTGCGCGACCACGGATCACGGCCACGGTCCGCCCTCGCGACCGCGCCCGCCGCCGTTCCGAGGAGCAGCGCGACAGCACCGCATTGCGTCGGTCCAGGCGCGACCTGACGCCCGATGACCGCATCGTTGAGCGCTCGGCGGGTTCGGAACGGGAAGGTGGAACCCATCGCCCAAGCGATGTGGAGGGCGCCGATGGCCACCAGCGCGAGCGTGGTGCTCCGCGCGCTCGCCGACGCTCCGGTCGCCGTGGTTCGTCGTCTCCTGGCTCGGGGGTCCTCGCCCGAGGTCCGATGCTCTCTCACTCGAGGATCGGGCGGGGGACGCCTGGGGCGACGGTTCGGGCGAGGATGCCGAGGGTGGCGCGCAGTGCGGACTCGGGGATGATCGGGAAGATGTCGCGCTCGCGCCACACCGGGTCGATCGTCGACCAGTCGTAGTACGACGTGACCAGCGTGACCGGCCCGTCGGGGTGGTCGAGGGGCTCCAGGCGGTAGCCGTACACGTGCCCGATCGGCGGCTGGATCTGACCGTGGATGGTCCAGGCGATCTCCCGGTCCCGCTCGAACGTGAGGATCTCGATCTCCACGTCGTAGAGACCGAGCGGGAAGTCGTTGAGCGCCTCGCGATCCATGTGGACGACGAACCGGTCGCCGACCTGTTCCGCCGGGTCTCCCGACGCCGACATCAGCATCCCGGACGCATCGATGGCGACGTGACCACGCGGGTCGCGTACGACATCGAAGATCGTCCGGGGTGTCGCGGCGATCGCTCGTTCGACCTCGAACCGTTCGGTCATCGGTGCAGTATGGCTGACGTCCTACTGTGGCGCCGCAGTGGGAGCCGGCCGGCAGGGTCCGGCCTCGACAGCAACGGAGAGCGGAGCGGTCGGATGGTCGAGGTCGGGTTCGAGTGTCGGATGGTCGAGGGTCGGATGGTCGAGGTGCCGATGGTCGAGGTGCCGATGGTCGATGTCGGTGTCGGCGAGTACTTGAGCGACGTGCCGAGCAGCCGGTTTCCCGTCTACACCCGTGGCAACGCTGGCGAGGTCTGGCCGGAGGTCGCGTATCCGCTGACCGTCAGCCTGAGTCGCGCGGTCGGCGAGGACCTCTACACAGCGCCGACGCTCGCGACCGGGCTGATCGAGCCGGCCGACATCGTGGAGGGGCCGGTCTGCTTCGGCGGGGTCTTCGGTGGCTACATGTACCTCGACGTGTCCATCAATCGCGTCGTCGCGATCCGGTCACCGGGCATCACGATCGAGCAGTCCGACGCCACGTTCCTCGGCACGGAGGGCGTCGCTCCGCCACATCGCCCGCATCCCGACGACAAGAACTGGCGCGCCAGCCTCCGGGGAACGAGGTTCGCCTGGCGGGTGCTCGGTCGCACGAGCGTGCCGCACCTTGAGGACGACCGTCGCCTCGTCGACGGATGGCGCCGACGTGTGCCCCAGCTGCTCGAGGCCGACGATGTCCAGCTCGTCGCAACGCTCCTCGAGCTGGTCCGCCCGACGACCGAACTGTTCGCCCGGCACATCGAGGTCACCCTGGAGGCCGGTACCGCCGTCCAGGCGTTGGCATCGATCTGCGACGACCGGCTCGGAGACCGTGCCGCAGCCTTTCGGATGCTCGCCGGCATCGGCGGCGTCGACAGCGCGGCGCCGTCGTACGCCCTCTGGGACCTGGGGCGGCTGGTCGCCGACGACGCGACCGTCGCCGCGGAGTTCGATCGCGGCGTCGTCGGACTCGACGAACGGCTCCGCGCCGACGCCCGAGCCGAGCCGTTCGTGTCGGCGTTCGACGCGTTCCTCGAGCAGTACGGGAGTCGAGGCCCGAACGAGTGGGAGACGGCGTGCGAGACCTGGGCGACCGACCACGTGCTGCCGCTCGCGCTGGTCGATCGGATGCGGCGGGCCTCCGACGATCACGACCCGGCGCGACGTCGCGGCCAGCTCGTGGCCGAGCGTGAGCATGCCGTCGCCGAGGCCCGAGCCCGTGTGGGTCGATCCCGAAGGTGGCTGTTCGAACGTGCGCTCCGGTCGTCGACCGTGCTCTCCCAGGCCCGTGAACGGTCGAAGACCATCGTCGTCGACCTGATCCAGGTCTCCCGCCTGCTCGCTCGAGAGCTCGACCGCCGGCTCGTCGCGCGCGGCGGTGGCACGCCCAAGGACCTGTGGTTCGTGCTCGCTCACGAGCTCGACGACTACGTCGCCGATCCGGCGGCGTTCCAAGATGTCGTGCGCGAGCGCCGTCGAGTGCGCGACGAGTTGTCCCGCCGGATCCCGCCGTTCGTGTTCGACGGCTCGATCCCAGCGGCCGACACGTGGCCGCTCCGTGACGACGTCGCCCACCACGACCTCCTCGGGCCGGGCGACGTGATCAGCGGCATCGGTGGATGCCCCGGTGTCGCCGAGGGTCGGGCCCGGGTCGTGACCGACCCGGGTGATCCCGGCGACCTCGGCCCGGGCGACGTCCTCGTCGCACCGCTCACCGATCCGTCATGGACACCGTTGTTCGTGCCGGTCGAGGCGATCGTGGTCGACGTCGGCGGGCAGATGAGCCACGCGGTCATCGTCTCGCGCGAGCTCGGCCGGCCGTGCGTCGTGTCCGCCACCGGCGCGACCTCCCGGATCCCCGACGGCGCTGTCGTCCGCGTCGACGGGGACGCCGCCACGGTCACGATCGTCTCGGTCCCCGGGTGAGCCCTGCGCCGAGCCCCACCGACCCGCGAGCCACCACGCACCCACGGCGAACAGTGCGCCGCTGACGCTGTCGAGCACGTAGTGGTTGCCGGTGCCCACCACCGAGATCGCGACCACCAACGCCGGCATCATGATCGCGAGCCGCGTCCACCGTCTCCGCAGCATCCCGGCGACGGCGAGACCGGCGATCAGCGTCCAGCCGACGTGATAGCTCGGGAACGCGGCGACCTGATTGGTCCACTCCAGCGAGTACGGCAGGTAGTGGCGGCGTGCCGAGTCGCTGACGGTGCCGACGAAGCCGGGCATGAAGCGCGGGGGCGCCATCGGCACGAGCGCGAACAGCACGATCCCGATCGCCCCCGACACGATCATCGCGTTGCGGAGTCGGGCCAGCACGGGAGGTGCACGGAAGGCGAGGAACACCATCGCGACCACCAGGAACGGCCAATGGAACCACACGTATCCGCCGCTCAGGAGCTCGCGGACCGTCTCGTGCTCGAGCACCCATCGCTGGACGTCACCCTCGACGTCGACGCCGAGCCGGGCCTCCAGGTCGAGCAGATCGTCGGCATTGCGTCTCGCCGTCGGCCGGTCACCCTCGACGACCAGACGGAGCACGAAGTAGCCGATCATCGCGAGCACGACGATGCCGAGCTCTCGCCAGGCTCGGGCCGCCTGCGTGGGCCGCGCCGGCATGGGCGGAACGAACCTCATCGTCACCTCCGGTTCCACACGGTACGCGCGCGGTCTCGGGTCCACCAGGGACGATCGACCAGCCTCGACGCGCTAGAGGCCGGGCACGACGGCGCCGAGGGCTCTCGCCATCCGGAACACCGCCTCGGCCGGGCCGACACGGCCGGGGCGCAGTGCGCCGGTCGCGAGTCGTAGCGACGACTCGGCGACCGTGCGCGATCGGGCCGCTCGATCGGAGAAGCCGCGGGAGATCGCAGCTTGCCCGAGGATCTGATCGGCGAGCCGTCCGACTCCGTAGGACGGTTCGAACCGACCTTCGAGAAGCTTCGGGTATCGCTGGAGCGACGTGGCGGTCCCGGTCTCCAGCGCGTCGGTGACGACGCTGCCGGCGATCGCGCCCGTCTCGATCGCCGCGCCGAGGCCCGCGCCGGACCACGGATCAGCGGCTCCCGCAGCGTCGCCGACCAGGAGCCATGTCGGACCGGCGGCCGGGCCGACCGAGCGGCCGAGCGGGATGCGACCACCGCCGGGCGTTCCCGTCGGGCGTGCCCCGAGGTGCCAGCGGTCCCGGTGTTCCTCGACGAACCGGTCGAGGACGTGCACCGGGTTGAGGACCTGGAACGACGGAGACGTCGACATCAGCAGGACCCCGATGTCGACGGTGCCGTCGCCTGCCGGGAACATCCAGCCGTACCCGGTGATCGGCGTACCGGCCCGGTCGCGGAGGCCGATCACGATCTCGACCTCGGTGGCGTCGTGGATCGCCGAGTCGAAGCGCGCGTGGTGCGCCAGTGCGTAGGGGAACGAAGGGTCCCGGAACGAGCCGAGGGCGCGGCCGAAGCGGCTGTTCGCTCCATCGGCGACGACGACGTAGTGGGCTCGTGCCTCGACGCGCTCGCCGTCAGCGGTGGCGAGGTGCGCGCCGCGGACGAAGCCCCGTTCGACGATCGGTGCCACCGCCTCGTGCCCGAACCGGATCTCCGCCCCGGCGTCGACGGCGAGGCGACCGAGCGCCACGTCGAACGCCTGCCGGTCGACGACGATCCCTTGGGCGGGATGGTCGGGGTGGGCCGGCCACGGCGTCGAGGTGGAGCCGTCATGTGCGCTGAGCCGGACATGGCCGACTCGGTGGCCGGTCGCGAGGGCACTGGCGAGGCCGTGCCGGGTGACGGTGCCCACCGCCGCCGGCGTGAGCAGGCCGGCACCGCGTGCGGTCCGCGCAGGCTGGTCGGGATCGACCACGACGGCGCGACGACCGGCGGCCGCCGCGGCGCGGGCGGCGACGAGTCCGGCGGGACCGGCGCCGATCACGAGCAGGTCAGCGGTGGTCGTGGTCGTGGTGGTGGTCGCCGTGGGGGTCGGCGTGGTGGTCGGCGTGTTGATCGTGGCGGGGTGACCGATCATGCTCAGCCGATCAGCTCACGGCCGCGGCGTTCAGCCCGGCGAACCGGGCACCGGCACGTCGCCGATCGGAATGATGCCCTCGAACTCGTCGTGCACGGTCGCGAGCGACGAGCCGCCCTCGAGCGCCACGAAGACTTCGGACTCCTCCGAGCACCACGTCTCGAACTCCTCGGCGAACTCGCCGGTCGGATCGGCACCGCCGAGCGCGTACCGCTCATGGCACACGACCGCGAGGATCTCGTAGTCGGAGAGCGACCCGCCGGCGGTCTCACCCTGCGCCGGCATGACGCCGAACGCACCGGCGACTCGGGCGCCTCCCTCGCGTTCGGGGTTGCCGTAGACCTCGACGCCCGCCAGGTTGTAGCCCTGGGTGCCGTAGTACACGTACCGCAGCTGATCCTCGATGTGGGGGAAGGACTCCATCACCTCGCCACCTGTGAACGCGTATCCGGCACCGCCACCGCCACCCGCACCGTGGCAGCCGGCGCACCCGCCGTAGACCTCGGCACCCATGCCGAGCGGCCCGGCCGCCTCTTCGGGCTGCGAGGTGACGGCTCGGGCGTACATCAGCGCCCACACCGGCATGATGCTCAACGCGGCCATGGCCCAGAACGGGATCTTCTTGCGGCGCTTGTACGCCGCGACGACCGGGATGTCGGGCTTCGGCGGCGGGGGAGCGGCCGGTGCCGGTGCG